>NZ_JBILJQ010000001.1:0-270951 GCF_044377145.1 Aquimonas sp. | reverse complement strand
GCAGTAGTCCGCCTGGCTCAACCCACTCCGCACCTGCGAGCGCACATGCGCCCGCCACCGCCACGCCTCCGAACACGCCATCGACCGGTCCTCCGTTGGGGAAACCGGAGACGGTCGGGAGAATCAGATCAGGAAGGAAGGTGAGGTGGGCGGACGCTTACAATCATTCACCTCACTCTTAGGCCGGCAGTTGCCAGGGCTCGTTCTATATTGAGCTGCCGTTGACGGATTCTCTGGCAGGTCATTGAGCGCGATCTTGTTTCCTCGCTGCACGCAGGGACAGCTAGCGCCGCATCGAGGGCAGAGAGCTGGGCTCGAAGATTCCAAGCGCTTCTCAATGTGTGAGCTTCGGTATACGTCGGATCTGCGAGCAATTCCAAGGTTCGATCTGACCGGTTCAGTTTCAATAGGACTTTGGCCAGTAGGCTTTGGGCATATAGCGTGATAGGGGCGAGTGGCTTAAATCTTCGCCGCAGGATTTCATACCTGAGCTCCAGCAGCGATCTTGCCTCCTCGAGGCTTGGCTTCGATCCTTCCTGCAACAGCACTGTGGCATAAGACAATGAAAGCGTAATTGAGCCAACATGTTCAGCGCCACGGATCTCGTCTGAGACCTCGGTTGCAGCTCGATACTCCACAATGCTCTGCTCAATGCGATCGAGTCTATGCAGCGTGCCGCCAAGGATGCCTCGGGCCAACGCTACGTCCATGTTGCGTTCTCCTTGCTTCTCACGTGTTAGCGCGATCAGCTCTCTCAGCTGCTCTGCGATTTCGGGGCTTGCAGCAAGTGAGCTCATGTGATTAAGCATCTGAACTCTTGATCTCAGAACCCAGGGGTGATCTTCAGCCAGGCTTTGCAGCTGCCAGCGCAGTGTTGTTTTTAGGTTGTCTATGGACTCTTGGTACCTTGATAGAGTGCCCAGGCAATGGGATATCAGCCAACGAGTCTCATTTGCAATCGATGAATCAGGGCCAAAACCCCGCGAATCAAGTTCTTCAACGGTGTTCCTCATCAGAGAAACAGCTTCTTCGTGTCGCGATCTTGTTGCGAGTGTCCGCGCATGCGCCAGTGCGAATTCAGGCGCTTTATCGGCGCCCAAGTCCCGTAACCTCGCCAGATACGATTCCGCAACAGCCGCATTTCCCTCCCTCGCCATCCCTATCGCGCCACTCAGTAGTAGTGGAATCATTACTTCGTCAGGAACCTGCCGCGCTGCATTGCTTGCTTTGAGGCCACGCTCGGTCCAGTCGGCAGCACGCAGGCTCTCAGTCAGGTCCAGCTCGACGCGCGCCAAAGTCGCCGCCAAGCGCACAAAGAGCTCGGGTTGGTCGGCTTCAAGCGCGTTGATGCTCGGTACCGCGGCATCGAGGATTTGGCGGGCAGTGACCGTGTCACCAGATGTGCGCGCAGGGTCCGCATTGCGAAATGCGCTTTCGAGAATCTCCACCACCCGCAGCGCCCGATCCCGCTCCACCAACGCCAGATTTCTCTGCTCCCGCAGCTCAAATGCCTGCACCGCCAGCGTCGCCGCCGAGCCCAGAATCGCCAGCGTCAACGCACCCGACAAGGCGACCGAAACGCGATGACGTCGCACGAACAGCGTTGCGCGATAGATCCAGCTGGGCGCGCGGGCCTCTACGGGCCGGCCTTCCAGATAGCGGGCCAGGTCGTTGTCGAGGGCGCTGACGTTGGCGTAGCGTTCTGCGGGCGATTTGCGCAGGCAGGTGGCGACGATGGCGTCCAGGTCGCCGCGCAGTTCGCGTGCTCTCGCGGTCGGTGCGCGCTCACTCATCAGGGGTGGGGCGACCTGCAGGATCAGGCGCTCGATCTCGGCCGCGCGCAGGCCGTCGAAGTCGAAGGGCAGATGGCCGGACAGCAGTTCGTAGGCGAGCGCGCCGAGCGCGTAGACGTCGCAGCCGACCCCGAAGGCGCCGCCCAGCAGCTGTTCCGGCGCGCTGGCGTTTGGGGTGAAGAAGCGTTCGGCGGTGCGGGTCTGGCTGGCGTGTTCGGCTTCGATCGATTTGGCGATGCCGAAGTCGAGCAGTTTGGGCTCGCCGTCGTTGGTCACCAGCACGTTGTGCGGCTTGATGTCGCGATGCACCAGCAGGCGGTCGTGCGCGTGGGCGACCGCGGCCAGCAGCTTGCGCAGCAGTTTCAGGCGAGCATCGACACCGAGTTCGCGCTGCGCGCAGTACTCGATGATCGGCACGCCCTCGACCGCTTCCATCACCACATACGGCGTGCCGTCAGCGAGGCTGGCGGCGTCGATAAAGCGGCAGATGCCGGGGTGATCGAGGGCGGCAAGGTGGCGGCGCTCGGCCTCGAAACGATCGAGCAGGCCTGGCGAGACGCGGTCCGAGCGGATCAGCTTGATCGCGACGTTCTGGGCGACCGGGCTGTCGCTGCGCCGCGCCAGATACACCCGGCCCATGCCGCCTTCGCCGAGCCGACGCAGCACGGCGTAGGGCCCGATCGTCTGCGGATCGCTGGCCAGGCTCGGCAGCGCTTCGCGCAGCAAGGGCTCGACCTCGGCCGACAGATGGGCACGCAGCGCACCGGTTTCGGCATCGCGGGCGAGCAGAGCACGTACCGCATCGGCCAAGGCGGGTTCGGTGTCGGCGACCTCGGCGATTCGCGCTTCGCGCGCGGCGGCATCGAGTTCAATCACGGCCTCGAACAGCGCCATCAGCCGCTGACCGAAGGCGTCGGAGTGGGTGTCGGTGGTCATGGGCTGCAGTCGCGGTGTGTCGGGTTCGGATTCATACGTTGATAAGCCCATCGGCGTCAGCGCCGATACAGCCGGCGAATGGAGCGGCCACGGCCGGCGCCTGAGCGCGATTGAACTCGGCACCGGCAAAGAGCTGTGGGGCGTGGAGCTGCTGGATCGGAACTTCAGCGGGCCGCTGCCGCGGTGAGTGGGGTAGGGCTGTACGCCAATCGCGTCCCTCGTTAACGCCGCACGCCATCCGAAGTGCTCCGGGGCGGTCACTCCATCGCCCCGGAGCGGCGAAAAACTCCGGCTATTGGGTGATTACTGGGTCAGTCGGAAGCGGAAGATCGGCGATGCAATTGAGGGAGAAGGTGCCCTGCGAGCGCGTTCCCGTGGGGGAAATGACGGTCACAGTGACGCTGCCTTGAGCTTCCGTGTGCATGCAGGTGAAGGCTTGGTAGGGCGTGAGCGCGGTGCCTGATCCGCTAGGCGGGAAACCGAATACTGCCGACGTAAGCATTGCCGGGCTGGTTGCTGACCACACGTAGCTGAACCCAGGACCTTGTGGCCAGACTTCGCATTCATGCCAAGAGTTCAAGGGAGTGCAGGTCAATGTCGGCGGGGAAGGGGGGAGTATGTCGCTGCGACACTCACCTGTAGTGTCGCATCGACCTATTCCTTCTGCCCCTTCCCCTCCTTCGTCGTCAGTTGCCGAATGGCCACCGACTTGGAAGTACTGAGTAACTGGACATCGTTCATCATTGCCGCCGTCACAGTTTTCAACTTGGGCCCATGTGAGGGCTGGGAAGACTACAAGCATCAGTGAAATGCCTATTAATTTCATTTCTGGCTTCCTTGGATTGAATTCTTTCTGGGGTTGTGATTCGAGGGCTAAATCAGCGGTGTTCTACTGTGAAGGTGAGTGATTGGATAGCTCCAGTAAAGTCTTCATCCTCTCGATACTGCGACAAAGCGATTGTTCTTCATTCTTGCTCTCAGCGCACGCCGAGCTTCGCAGAATCTGGTCGATGTACCCTAGTCGAGCTTTTCTGTTCAGAGCTGCGCGCAGGGCGTTCCCGGAAAACTGAGGCGATTGAGCAAGCTCAGTAAGCGCATCTTGCCATTTCTCCTGCCTGGTAAGCGATTCGATTAGGCCATTGTGGATGTTCATGCTAAGAGGGGCGGATAGCCCGAGTAGCTCAATAGAATCAAGCGATGTGGTTCGAAACATTTCCTCGGCCTCGGGGAGATCCTTGCTGCTGCCTGTGTACAGAAGCAAGATGCCTAGGCTCAGCCCAGCTCGGATCGAGCTAATGTGTTTGGCTCCACGGCTTTCCCTGAAAAGCTCAAGTGCAACTCTGGCTTGTTGCATTGCGGCGTCAGGTCGATTTGCCCGGGACAACGCAAGGCTGAAGCTGTTTCGAACCATTGCCGCTTTGGGGCTTCTCGGTCCGAAGGTTGATTCAACGCTGCTGATCAAGCTGGGATACTGGTCAACTGCAGCGTCAGATTCGCCACTCGCGCTGGCCACGGCCAGCCTCCTGATTCTCGTCTCGAGTATCCATGGGTGGCCCTGCTTGAGGCCATCATTTTGCCAGTCAAGCGTCGCATCGGCGACTTCTGCTGCGCGGGTGAGCTGTTTGCTGTCCAAAAGACTCTGGATGAGAAGCCAGCGGGTTCGATTAGCGAGGAGATCTTGCGGATCATTTGCTGCAGCCATTGGGATCAGTCTCTCCAGAAGTGCGATCCCTTCTCGCCTCTGTTCGGGGTGGAGTGTCATTACGCGAGCTTTGGCGAACAAAAACAGGGGTTCTTCGGAGAATCCGCTACTTTCGAGCTGTTCGATGATCGCCCGGGCGCGGGGGGCGTTCGCGTTTCGGGCATGCGCAATTGCTCCTGTGAGCAACAGTGAGTGCAGGATCGTCGATGAAGCTTCATCTCCCTCAATCGCGGTTGCTCCGCGATCCACCCAATCCGCAGCCCTCGTCCACTGCCCCAATTCCAACTCCACATTGGCCAGCGTCGCCGCCATGCGCGCAAATACCTGCGGTTGGGTGGATTCAAGCTCCTCAATACCAGGCTTGGCGGCGTCCAGAATCTGGCGAGCGGTGATGGTGTCGCCTTCGCTTTGGCCGGGATCGGCATTGCGAAATGCGTTCTCGAGAATCTCGACCACCTGCAGTGCACGGTCGCGCTCGATCACCGCGAGGTTGCGCTGCTCGCGCAGCTCGAATGCCTGAACAGCCAGCGTTGCTGCGGAGCCCAGAATTGCCAGCGTCAACGCACCCGACAGCGCTACCGAAACGCGATGACGTCGCACGAACAGCGTGGCGCGATAGATCCAGCTGGGCGCGCGGGCCTCTACGGGCCGGCCTTCCAGATAGCGGGCCAGGTCGTTGTCGAGGGCGCTGACGTTGGCATAGCGTTCCGCGGGCGATTTGCGCAGGCAGGTGGCGACGATGGCGTCGAGGTCGCCGCGCAGTTCGCGTGCTCTCGCGGTCGGTGCGCGTTCGCTCATCAGCGGTGGGGCGACCTGCAGGATCAGGCGCTCGATCTCGGCCGCGCGCAGGCCGTCGAAGTCGAAGGGCAGATGGCCGGACAGCAGTTCGTAGGCGAGCGCGCCGAGCGCGTAGACGTCGCAGCCGACCCCGAAGGCGCCGCCCAGCAGCTGTTCCGGCGCGCTGGCGTTTGGGGTGAAGAAGCGTTCGGCGGTGCGGGTCTGGCTGGCGTGTTCGGCTTCGATCGATTTGGCGATGCCGAAGTCGAGCAGTTTGGGCTCGCCGTCGTTGGTCACCAGCACGTTGTGCGGCTTGATGTCGCGATGCACCAGCAGGCGGTCGTGCGCGTGGGCGACCGCGGCCAGCAGCTTGCGCAGCAGTTTCAGGCGAGCATCGACACCGAGTTCGCGCTGCGCGCAGTACTCGATGATCGGCACGCCCTCGACCGCTTCCATCACCACATACGGCGTGCCGTCAGCGAGGCTGGCGGCGTCGATAAAGCGGCAGATGCCGGGGTGATCGAGGGCGGCAAGGTGGCGGCGCTCGGCCTCGAAACGATCGAGCAGGCCTGGCGAGACGCGGTCCGAGCGGATCAGCTTGATCGCGACGTTCTGGGCGACCGGGCTGTCGCTGCGCCGCGCCAGATACACCCGGCCCATGCCGCCTTCGCCGAGCCGACGCAGCACGGCGTAGGGCCCGATCGTCTGCGGATCGCTGGCCAGGCTCGGCAGCGCTTCGCGCAGCAAGGGCTCGACCTCGGCCGACAGATGGGCACGCAGCGCACCGGTTTCGGCATCGCGGGCGAGCAGAGCACGTACCGCATCGGCCAAGGCGGGTTCGGTGTCGGCGACCTCGGCGATTCGCGCTTCGCGCGCGGCGGCATCGAGTTCAATCACGGCCTCGAACAGCGCCATCAGCCGCTGACCGAAGGCGTCGGAGTGGGTGTCGGTGGTCATGGGCTGCAGTCGCGGTGTGTCGGTCGCGGGGTCGGGTTCATGCGCTCAGCTGCTCTGCAAGCCAGGCGCGCGCAAAGCGCCAGCGGCGCACCACGGTCGCGGTCGAGCTCTCCGTCACTTCGGCGACTTCCTCGATGCTCATGCCGGAAAACACGCGCATTTCGACCACCCGCACACAGTCGCGATTGATCCGCGCTAGCGCGTTCAGCGCTGCATCCAGCTCCAGCCAGTCGACGGCTGCGGTCTGAGCGGCGAAGTCGGTGGCGGGCAGGGCGTCGAGCTCGATCCTGATCACGTCGCCGCCACGCTTCTGGCTGGATTTCTGGCGCAGGTGGTCGACCAGCACGCAGCGGATGGCGGTGGCGGCGGTGGCGAAGAAGTGGCCGCGGTCCTTCCAATCCACCTCGTGCTGCCGCTGCAGGCGCTCATAGGCTTCGTGAACGAGCTCGGTGGCCTGCAGCGTGCGGGCGCCCGGAAAGCGACTGAGCTGCCCGCGAGCCAGCTCGCGCAGCATCGGGTAGAGCGCCGTCACCAAGGCAGCCTCAGCCGCACTGTCCCCGCCCTTCCAGGCGCGCAGCAGATCGGTCACAGCGCTGTCCGACATAAAGCACTTCCCTGTGGACTCCATCAGCCGAAGGCGCCGCTGGAGCTCAGGCGGTGCGGGTCGACCGGGGCGATGTCGTGCAAGGGGCAAACCACCGATCCAGGCTCTGTGGAGCGGGGCCGCCGCGCGCGACCGAGGGATCGTAGCAGTCAACTTGATTCCGCTTAAGTGCCTGCCGTGGAGTCGTTGTGCGAGTGGTCCTGCCGCGCCCGCCTCGATGCGATGCGCCGGGTCTAGTCCACCGCCACTGCTTGGGCGTGCTCACGCGTCGCATCGAAATGCACGCCGGGCCAGCGCTCTTGCGCAAGCTGAAGGTTGACGCGGGTGGGGGCGAGGTAAACCAAGTGCCCGGCGGCATCCAGGGCCAGGTTGTTGGCGTTGCGGTCGCGGAACTCCTCCAGCTTCTTCGGGTCCTCGCAGCGGATCCAGCGGGTGGTGGCGACTGCGACCTGCTCGAAGCTGGCGTCGACGCTGTACTCGTCCTTCAGCCGGTAGGCGACCACATCGAACTGCAGGGTGCCGACCGCGCCGAGGATCAGGTCGTTGCTCATCAGCGGGCGGAAGAACTGGGTGGCGCCTTCTTCGCTGAGCTGGGCCAGGCCCTTCTGCAGCTGCTTCAGTTTGAGCGGATCGCGCAGGCGAGCGCGGCGGAACAGCTCGGGGGCGAAGTTGGGGATGCCGGTGAAGCTCAGCGCCTCGCCTTCGGTGAAGGTGTCGCCGATCGAGATGGTGCCGTGGTTGTGGATGCCGATGACATCGCCCGGCCAGGCTTCCACCGCGATCTCGCGATCCGACGCCATGAAGGTCAGCGCGTTGGCGAGCTTCATGTCCTTGCGGGTGCGCACATGCAGGGTCTTCATGCCGGCGCTGAAATGGCCCGAGCAGATCCGCATGAAGGCGACGCGGTCGCGGTGCTGCGGGTCCATATTGGCCTGGATCTTGAACACGAAGCCGGTCAGTGCTTGTTCTGACGGATCAACCTCGCGGCCATTGGTGGCGCGCGGCCGCGGCGAAGGCGCGTGTTCGACGAAAAAGTCGAGCAGCAGCTGCACGCCGAAGTTGTTCACCGCCGAACCAAAGAACACCGGCGTCTGCTTGCCGGCCAAGTAGTCATCCAGGATGAAGGGCTGGGCGGCTCCCTGCACCAGCTCAAGCTCCTCGCGCACTTCGTTCAGCAGCTCCTGGCCAACCGCTTTGGCCAGTGCCGGGTCGTCGAGGCTGGCGAAGATGGTGGAGTCCTGGCGGGTGAAGTTGCGGCCCTGTTCAAACAGATGCACTTCGCCCGAGACCAGATGCACCACGCCCTTGAGACGCTTGCCCATGCCGATCGGCCAGGTGATCGGTGCGCAGGCGATGCCCAGCACCTGTTCGATCTCATCCAGCAGCTCGATCGGGTTCTTGCCTTCGCGATCGAGCTTGTTGATGAAGCTCATGATCGGCGTGTCGCGCAGGCGGCACACCTCCATCAGTTTGATGGTGCGTTCTTCGACACCCTTGGCGACATCGATCACCATCAGGGCCGAATCGACCGCGGTCAGCACGCGATAGGTGTCTTCGCCGAAATCGGCGTGGCCGGGGGTGTCGAGCAGGTTGACCACGCTGCCTTCGTACGGAAACTGCATCACCGAGCTGGTGACCGAGATGCCGCGTTCCTTTTCCAGCGCCATCCAGTCCGAGGTCGCATGGCGCGCAGCCTTGCGACCCTTCACCGAGCCGGCCATCTGGATCGCGCCGCCGAACAGCAGCAGCTTCTCGGTCAGCGTGGTCTTGCCAGCGTCGGGGTGGGAGATGATGGCGAAGGTGCGGCGTTTCAGCGCTTCGCGTGCGGCTTCAGTGATCATGTTCGCAGGCAGTCGAATACAAAGCCGGGCATGGTAGCCGGGAAGGGCTGCGCCTGCATTCTCTGCGGGCGGCGGGCGAGCGTCGGCAAGCATCTTGCAAGCCCTCTCCGGCTTTGCGGCACTGCGCCAACCCCTAATCCACTTACTCCACGCGCGGGGCACCCATGCAGAACGATGCTGCGACGAATGTCGATGTGGTACTGCGGCCGGTTCGCCTTGGCCGGGTGTGGCGTGGCCGGAGCGCGATGGCGTGAGCGCGACCGCAGAGGGCGCAGGTGATTCGACCATCAGCGCGGGACTGCTGGCCGACTTTCTGTCGGAATGGGCAGACGCGACCCAGGTCACCGAACGCCTGCTGATCGAGCTGGAGGGTGCGCCGTCATCCATCGAACACCTGCATGGGCTGTTCCGCGCGGTGCATTCGATGAAGAGCAACCTCAAGATGCTGCACCTCGATGCCGCGGCCCGTCTGCTGCACGCGATTGAGGACGTGCTGCATGCGATGCGCGAAGGCCGAATGGCATTCGAGCCCACGTTTGGCGACCTGGTGCTGCTCAGCGTCGAGCGGGTACGCATCTGCTTCACCAGGCACCGCGGCGACGAGGCCCACGCCACGTCCGTTCTGGGACCCGTCGAGCGACTGGTGGCGCGGATGGCGGACGAGCCGCAGCGACGTTCGGTGCTGGTGAACCATGCGCTGACCCTGCTTGACCCCTGGTACGCGCCCAGAACCAGCGAATCCCAGTCCAGCCCCGAGCTGGATCTGTCGCACTTCCGCGCGCTCGCCCAAGTGTCGGAGCGACGCGCCGGGCTGGAAGAAGGCTCGACGCTGCGGATGGAGCAGATCGCTGCCGAAGTGAACCTGCGCGCCGGCCTGCCGATCCCGCCGATCCAGCTGTCCGCGGCGGTGCTGCTGCACGATTTCGGCATGTCCCTGCTGCCTTTGGAGCTGCTGAAATCGGCGGCGCCGCTCTCATCGGCGCATGTCGCCCTGCTGCAGGCGCATCCCGCCCGATCCGCCGCCTTGCTCGATCATCGACCCGAATGGGCGGCCGTCCGGCAGATCATCCTGCAGCATCATGAGCGTCACGACGGCAGTGGTTACCCGGCAGCCGTACCCGGTGATGCGATTCATCCTGGGGCGCGCTTGCTGGCAATGGTCGACACCTTTGAGGCCATCACCCAGGACCGCAGCCACAAATCGCAGCGACGGCCGGTGCTGCGCGCCCTGACCGAGATCAATGCCGGCGCCGGCAGCCAGTTCGATCCGCAATGGGTGCGGGTGTTCAACGATTGGGCGCGGCAGCGCTATCTGGGGGGCGCGAGGGCCTGAGCGCGCCGGGTGGTGGCCGCTCGCCCGGCGGCGGCCCGCGGTGCGTCACCCGCCGGCCAAACGTTGGCACATCGTCGGCGCCAGTCTTGCATCCGAGCCCGTGTACCCAACTCATCGTACGGAGCGAGCATGCGTATCGAGGAACTGTTCGACCACCCCCAGCCCTTGCCGAGCATGCCGCGCATTGTTCAGGAGCTGATCTCAAGCTTCGATGCCGATGAGATCGATTTCCGCCGTATGGGCGACAAGTTGTCGACCGACCCGGTGCTTTCGGCGCGCGTTCTGCGCCTGGCCAATTCGGCCTACTACCACTGCTCGCGGCCGATTGGAACGGTCGATGATGCGCTGACCATGCTGGGCTTCGGCGCGGTGCGGACCCTGGTGATCAGCAGCGGCCTGGCCGGCAGCTTTCGCGAGCTCAAGGGTTTGGATCTGCCGGAGTTCTGGCGCTTCAGTCTGCTGGCGGCGGTGGCCGCCCGGGCGCTGTCGCGGCCGGCGCGTCTGAACGGCGAAGTGGCGTTCACGGTCGGCTTGATGCATGCGATCGGGCAACTGGTGATGTACACCCGCATGCCTGACGAGATGCAGCACATCGCCCGCGTCGCCTCGACTTTTGATCCGCTGCGGCTTGAGGTCGAGCGTCGTGCCCTGGGCTATACCCATGCCGATGTCGGCGCGATGCTGGCCTCGCGCTGGCGCTTTCCTCCGCTGTTTGTCACCGCGATCGCGGGCTTCCCGGCGCCGTTGGCGAGCCCGGCCTTCGAACCGATGGCCGCACTGCTGCAGCTGGCGATCTGGCGCGCACGCGGTGAACAGAACGGCGACTCTGACGAGCAGTTGGCCAGCTCGATGCCGGCTGCGACTGCCGCCGCGATCGGGCTGAGCGCCGAATCGGTGCTCGCACTGGAACCGCCGTCAAAACTGGCGGAAGGGCTGGAATCGCTGTTGGCCTGATGCGCTCAAGCCCGCCTGGGGGAACTGTCCCTCTCGGCTGTCATGGCTGCGCAAACCTGCGCAGATAGGGTGGGAGCTCCTCCACCGCCGGCCATTCCCATGATTGATGTCGAGCAGCGCCTGTATGTCGCGTTCCCGTGGCTGGCACAAGGCGCTGCGCGCGCGTTCGCGCGGCCGGTGGTGGAGCTGCTGCGACGGGTCACCTGCGAGGCCCAGGTCAATGGCACCCTGGCGGCGCTGCGCGATGTGCAGGGCCTGGAGTTTGTCGAAGGCGCGCTCGAGCATCTGCAGTTCAGCTATCGGGTTGCGCCCAGCGACCGCGAGAACATCCCCAGCGAAGGCCGCGTGCTGATCGTCGCCAACCACCCGCTGGGCGCGCTGGATGCGCTTTCGCTGCTGCATCTGGTGGGCTCGGTACGGCGCGATGTGCGCATCCTCGCCAATGAAGTGCTCAATCAGCTGGAGCCGCTGCGGCCGCTGTTGATCGGGCTCGATGTGTTTGGCGGCGAAGCGCGGGGCGGCTTGCGTGCGGCCTACCGGGCGCTTGAGAACGAAGAGGCAGTGATCGTGTTCCCCGCCGGCGAAGTCAGCCGGATCCGGCCGCAGGGCGTGCGTGACGGTCGCTGGTCCGACGGATTTCTGCGCTTTGCCCGCAAGACCGGCGCTGGCGTTGTGCCGGTGCATATCGATGCGCAGAACTCGGCCATGTTCTACGGCGTATCGATGTTGGCCAAGCCATTGGCGACCCTGATGCTGCCGCGCGAAATTTTCGCTGCGCGCGCCCAGCGCATCACCCTGACCGTGGGCGCGCCGGTGCCCTCGTCAGCACTGCAGTCGCCGAGCTTGAACGAGTCCCAGCTGGCCCAGCGCATGCGCACGCACACCTACCGCTTGGCACGCCGCAAGCCGCCGATGTTCGTGACCTCCAGCGCGATCGCGCATCCGCAGCCGCCGCTGGCGGTGCGGGATGCACTGCGCCAGGCAGAACGGCTGGGCGCCACGGCCGATGGCAAGCAGATCCTGTTGCTGGATGCCGAGCTGTCGAACCCGGCGCTGAAAGAAATCGGTCGGCTGCGCGAGCTGTCGTTCCGCGCGGTGGGCGAGGGCACCGGCTGCAAGCGCGATCTGGATCGGTTCGATGCCCACTATCGGCACATCGTGCTGTGGGACGAGGCCCGGCTGGAGATCGTTGGCGCGTATCGGCTGGGCGAGATCGGGGCGATCCTGCAGCGCCATGGCCTGAGCGGTCTGTACTCCGCCAGCCTGTTCGACTACGCAGCGCAGGCGCTGCCGCAGCTGGCGCAGTCAGTCGAACTGGGGCGCAGCTTTGTGCAGCCGCGCTTCTGGGGCAGCCGCAGCCTCGACTATCTCTGGCAGGGGATCGGCGCCTACCTGGCGAAGCACCCGGAACTGCGTTATCTGATCGGCCCGGTCAGCCTGTCGGCCAGCCTGCCGCCGGAAGCGCGCGACTGGATCATCCACTGTCACCAGCATTTCTTCGGCGACCGCGAGGGCTTGGCGCAGGCGCGCAACCCGCATCGGCTGGATCCGCGGGTCGCCGCGGCGGCCGCGGCGCGCTGGGACGGACGTTCGGTCAGCGAAGCCCTGGCCGCGCTGAAAGCCGAGGTCGAGCTGGCCGGGGCCAGTGTCCCCACCCTGTATCGACAGTACGTCGACCTGTGCGAACCCGAAGGCGTGCGCTTCCTGGCCTTTGGCGCCGACCCCGACTTCGGGCACTGCGTGGACGGCCTGATTCGCGTGGACCTGCAGCGAATCAGGCCACACAAGCGCGCCCGCTACATCGATCGCCAGAGCGCCCAGACGAAGACCTCCCCCGAGCCGCTGCTGGCGTGTCAGGGCTGAGACGGGGATACAAAACTGTCATATAGTCCGGTTAAACTTCGGTTAATGCCTTAGGCAAGCCACACGCATACGTATGCGTGCATTCTCGCCCCGAGGCGTTTGCCAGCCAATTCACGAGTGGAAGAGGTCGCCCGCAGGCGGCCTCTCGCCGTGCCCGAGGCGGCCCGGCTGGATGCCACTCCAAGAGTTCTCCCTCCAAACGCAGGAACAGATCACGATGAATAAGCAGATGCGGGTCACTCGCCTCGCTGGCGCCCTGGCGCTGGTGCTTGCGACTTCCACCCCGGTGTTCGCCCAGACCACCTCCGCCCAGATGGCTGGCCGCGTCACCTCCGAGCAGGGTGAAGCACTGGTCGGCGCCGAAGTCGTGATCGTTCACGCCCCGTCCGGCACCACCGTGCGCTCGACGACTGATGGCGACGGTCGCTACTCCGCGCGCGGTCTGCGCGTCGGCGGCCCCTACACCGTCACCGTGCTGCGCCCGGGCTTCGAGCCCGAGACCACCGAGAACGTGTTTCTGCAGCTGAACGAAGTCACCGCCGTCAACGTCGACCTGGCCGCCGAGGCTACCGAGCTCGACACCGTGACCGTGGTCGGCAGCGCCGGCAGCGTGTTCTCGCCCGAGCGCATGGGCGCAAGCACCCAGATCAGCCGTGAGCAGCTCGACAGCTTCGCCTCGATCCAGCGCAATCTGCAGGACTATGCCCGCCTTGATCCGCGCGTCTCGCAGACCGACAAAGACCGTGGCGAAATTTCGGTGGCCGGCCAGAACAGCCGCTACAACAGCATCACCGTTGACGGCGTCAGCATCTCCGACACCTTCGGCCTGGAAGCGAACAACCTGCCGACCCAGAAGCAGCCGATCTCGATCGACGCGATCGACGCCGTGCAGGTCAACATCTCCAACGTCGACGTGACCCAGAAGGGCTACACCGGCGCCAACATAAACGCCGTCACCAAGTCCGGTACCAACGAGTTCAAGGGCAGCGTTTACTACGTTTGGCGCGATGACGGCCTGGCCGGCGACCGCTACAACCGAGTCGGCGACAGCTTCTTCGCGCCGCCTGCCTCGGAAGACGAGACTGCCGGCGTCACCTTCGGCGGCCCGCTGATCAAGGACAAGCTGTTTTTCTTCTTGGCCTACGAAGATCTCAAGTCGACCCGCGTCGGTTCCGACTTCGTTCCGCTGGGCGGCAACGGCAGCCAGGTGTTCATCACTCCGGCGCAGGTCGCGCAGGTCGCCTCGCTTGCGCAGAGCCGCTACGGCGTCAACATCGGCGGTATCGAAGCGCCGACCACCGCCGCGCTGACCGTCGAAGACATCCTGCTGAAGGTCGACTGGAACATCAGCGACACCCAGCGCGCCAACATCCGCTACACCAAGACGGAAGAGTCGAACCCGCTGCTTCCGAACAACAACGGCGGCAATCTGAGCTTCAGCTCGCACTGGTACAACCAGGACAAGACTGTCGAATCGGTGGTGGCACAGTGGTATGCCGACTGGACCGACACTTTCTCCACCGAGTTCCGCGCCAGCCGCCGCGAGTACGACAGCCAGCCGATCAACTTCAGCAATCTGCCGCAGGTCGCGATCCAGGTGACTGGCGGCACCCCGCCGGCCGGTGTGCAGGGCGGCACCCGCAATCTGCGCTTCGGCACCGAGCGTTCGCGCCACTTCAATGTGTTGTCCACGGTCACCGACGACATCTTCTTCGCCGGCAACTGGTACGTGGGCGACCACGAAGTGAAGGCCGGTTTCGACTGGGCCAACAACGACGTCTACAACGCCTTCCTGCAGGACACCAACGGCAGCTACCTGTTCGGGTGCATCTCGGCCGCTGACTGTGCGACCAGCTTCGAGTCGGGCAACCCGCTCGGCTATCAGGTGCAGGGGCCGCAGGCCGGCCAGACGCTGGCCAACGGCGTGGCTGAATGGGAGCTGGAAAACTGGGGCCTGTTCCTGCAGGACACCTGGGCGGTCAACTACAACCTGAGCCTGGTGTTCGGCGTTCGCTACGACCGCACCAGCATGCCCGACAGCCCGCTGTTCAACGCCGCCGCTGCGGCGGCCCCGGGCGCACTCGTCAACGGCCGCGCGACCGGCGGTTTCGGTCTGGATAACAGCACGACCATTGATGGCAAAGGCCTGTTCCAGCCGCGCCTCGGCCTGAACTACACCTTCGACACCGAGCGCGCCACGCAGCTGCGTGCCGGTTTGGGCCTGTATGAGGGTTCGGCCGCCAATGTCTGGCTGTCCAACCCGTACTCGAACACCGGTCGCGCCACTCAGGTGGTGGGTTGTGGCAACGCTCAGCTCGGATCGCAGTTTGCCCCCTGCCCGGCGGGGACCTCGCTGTTCAACCCGAACCCGGCTCAGCAGGTCAGCAACCTGGGCGCGCCGCCGGCCGCGAACGTCGATTTCCTGTCCAACGATCTGCGGATGCCGTCGGTGTGGAAGGCCAATCTGGCGTTTGACCACGAAACCCCGTTCTGGGGTGCTGTGTTCAGCGCGGAAGTGCTGTTCACCCAGACCAAGAGCGGCATCTTCTATCGCCACCTGAACCTGGGTGAGGCGACCCGTATCGGACCGGATGGCCGCGCACTGTTCTGGACGGCAGGCGGTTACAACCCGGCCTGCTGGAACGCCAACGGCACCACCATCACCACCGGTGCCTGTGCTGGAACCAACGGGCCGCGTGCACGTGCGCAAAGCAACACGGCGTTCAACAATGTGCTGATCGCGGACAACACCACCAAGGGCAGCGGCGAAAACCTGACCCTGTCGCTGTCGCGTGCGCGTCAGGACGATCCGTGGTCGTGGTCGGTGGCCTACAACTACTCGGACGCACGCGAGGTCAGCCCGCTGACGTCATCAGTGGCGAACTCGAGCTGGGCCGGTCGTTCGGTGTTCAACCCGAACGAAGAGCTGGCTTCCCGTTCGCCCTACGTGGTGCGTGACCGCTTCGTCGCCACCCTCGGTTTCCGTGCCTTCCTGTTCAGCGACAACGCTACCGACTTCGGCTTGGTTTACGAAGGCCGTAAGGGCAAGCCCTACAGCTGGACCTTCATCAATGACGCCAACGGTGATGCGCTCGGCGGCAACGACCTGATGTACATCCCCCGCGCTCCGGGCTCGAACGATGTGGTCTTCCGCGGCGGTGCGGCTGAAGAGGCTCGCTTCTGGGACTTCGTACGCGCCGAAGGCTTGGACCGCTACGCAGGTCAGGTCGTGGACCGTTTCAGCGAGTACGCCCCTTGGACCAACACCTTTGACTTCCGCGTCAGCCAGCAGCTGCCGGGCTTCATGGAAGGTCACAAGACCGAGGTCGTGCTGGACATCCTCAATGTCGGCAACCTGATCAACAAGGATTGGGGTCGCATTGATGAAGTCGGCTTCCAGGCCAATGGCGGTCAGGCGCGCAGCTTCGTCAACTACAACGGTATCGACGCACAGGGCCGCTACGTCTACAGCTTGGGCAACCTCGAAGACTTTGTGACCCGCCAGAACCGCGGCGAGTCGCAGTGGGCTGCCCAGCTGACCCTGCGTTACCGCTTCTGATCCGTCTTCCCGCCCGGGCTGCCACGTGCAGCCCGGGTGGCTCCGCGGAGCTTCAAAATCACGGCCGGCGCAGCGATGCGTCGGCCGTTTTTTGTTGGCTTGGCGGGCTATCGTTGTGGTGAACGCTTCAATCACGAAAGGGCGAAAACATGCAGGGTTGGATCGCGGTGTGTGGTGAGCTACAGCTGGCGGAAGGCGAGTTCCAGGTGGTCTGGGATGGCGATACTTCAATCGCGGTGTATCGAACCGCCGAAGGCTGGTTCGCGGTGGAGGATGTCTGCACACATGACGGCGCCGAACTTGCGGGTGGGCCGGTGCACGGCTGCGTGGTCGAATGCCCGCGCCACGGTGCGCGCTTCGACCTGCGCACCGGCGAGGCCCTGTGTGCACCGGCCTACACGCCGATCGCGGTGTTTCCGGTCAGGCTGGAGGGTGGGGTGGTCTATACCCGAGACGACCGGGAGTAGGCGCAGGGGCCACGTTCGGTGCCCATACGATTCCCGATTCCCCACTCCCGATTCCCGGCCTCACCGCCACCGCGCCAGCCGTCGATCCAGCAGTTCGCCGATGACTTCCAGCGCGCGGGCATCGGCGGGGCCGCGGGCGTCGGGGCCTTTGCCCTTGCTCTGGTTGCAGGTTGCGCACGCGGCGGCGAGGTTGCGAGGGTCGTTGGCGTCACCTCCCACCCGCGCGCAAAGTGCTGCGGCGGCGCGTTTGCCGAACCACGCCTGCGGCACCACGTGCTCCAGCGAGCCCGCACCGCGGGGCGCACCGTCTTCGTTAAATTCCAGCCGCGCGCGGCAGTGCAGGCAGCGGGTCTGCCAGTAGCCGTTCCAGCTCAGCTCGGCCTGCGCATCGTGCTGCAGCGCAAGCACGAACAGGCGCTTCAGCACGGGGCGCATGCGCGTGCTGGCCTTTAGGCCGGAATTACGCCGAGCCGTTTGCCGACCGCGATGAATGCATCGGCGGCACGCTCGATCTGTTCCGGCGTATGCGCGGCGCTCATCTGGGTGCGGATGCGGGCCTGGCCCTTGGGCACCACCGGGAAGAAGAACCCGATCGCGTACACGCCCTCGTTCAGCAGCTCGGCGGCGAAGGCCTGGGCCAGCGGTGCCTCGTACAGCATCACCGGCACGATCGGATGCTCGCCGGGCTTGAGATCGAAGCCTGCGGCGGCGAGCCTTGCGCGAAAGCGCGCGGTGTTGCTGCGCAGGCGTTCGCGCAGATCGTGGGCTTCGTCGATGCGCTCGAACACCGCGAGGCCCGAGGCCACCACCGAGGGCGGCAGCGCATTCGAGAACAGATACGGGCGCGAGCGCTGGCGCAGCATCTCGATGACCTCGCGCGAGCCGCAGGTAAAGCCGCCCAGTGCGCCGCCAAGTGCCTTGCCCAGGGTGCCGGTGATGATGTCGATCTTGTCGAGCACGCCCTTCACTTCGGCCGAGCCGCGGCCACGTTCACCGAGAAATCCGGTGGCATGGCATTCGTCGATGTGCAATGCAGCGTCGTACTTCGCTGCCAGCGCGGTGATCTGATCGAGCGGGGCGATGAAGCCGTCCATCGAGAACACGCCGTCGGTGGTGATCAGGATGTCGCGCGCGCCGTCCGCGCGTGCCTGCTGCAGCTGCTTCTCCAGATCGGCCATATCGCAGTTGGCGTAGCGATAGCGCTTGGCCTTGCACAGGCGCACGCCGTCGATGATCGAGGCATGGTTCAGTGCGTCGGAGATGATTGCGTCCTGCTCGCCGAGCAGGGGTTCGTACAGGCCGCCGTTGGCGTCGAAACAGGCGGCGTAGAGGATTGAATCCTGCTTGCCGAAGAACTCCGCGATCTTTGCTTCGAGCTGCTTGTGCAAATCCTGGGTGCCGCAGATGAAACGCACGCTGGCCATGCCGTGGCCGTGGGTGTCCAGCGCGTGCTTGGCCGCCTCGATCACGTTCTTGTCGTCGGCCAGGCCGAGGTAGTTGTTGGCGCAGAAGTTCAGCACACGGCGCCCATCGGCCAGTTCGATCTCGGCCGACTGCGGCGAGACGATGATGCGTTCGGACTTGAACAGTCCAGCGCTGCGGATGTCGTCCAGCTCAGTGGCGAGGCGGTGGTCCAGGCTCATGCGGGGGCTCGTGATCGATGGCGGCGCGTCAGCGCGGGGGCCGCAATTGTCCCCCAGCCGCGCTGGCGGCGGAACCGTGTCGATCGGCTGTGGGCACCGCCGCGGGCATTCGCTGAACGGGCAATTGACTTGGTCAGTGGGGCTGCGGGCTATCCTGCTGGTCCCGTTGTGTTGTCTGGAGCCTGGGTGCGAACACTGCTGCTGGCTGTTGCCTCCACTGCCCTTGTCGCTGCGATCGCGTTGTTCCCGTCCGCATTGGCTCAGCGGGCGCCGGTGCAAGCGACCGAGCGGCCGACGGATGCTGCCGCATCGATCCCTGTAGCTGCCGCCTCGGTGCAAAAGGCCGCACAGCAAGCGCGGACCGAGCAGCCGTCGCGGGTCGCGCAGCAGGCGTCGTCAGAGCGCGGCGGCGGCTGGCAGCAAGCGCGCCCCTTGGCCGGGGTGAGCGTGAAGGGGCTCTCGCGTGTCCAGGCAGACAATGTGCGTGCCCAGGTCGGATTGTTCCTGCTCGATGATGCTGCGCGCGCGCGGCTGTCTTCCGGACGGCTGGCCTTGCTGCTGCGGCGGGCACCGGATGAAGTCAGGCGCGCGCTCGAACCGTTCGGCTACTACACCTCCAGCGTCGACGTACAGGTCGAGGATGTCGCCGCAGGCGCACGCGTGCTGCTGCAGGTTGAACGCGGCCCGCCGGTGCGGGTGCGTAGCGCCGATATCCAGATCGACGGCGAAGGCAAGGTCGATGAACTGGTGGCCGAGGCGCTGGCGGCGCCGGCGCTGTTGCCCGGCGCGATCATGAACCACGCGCGCTACGAGATCTTGAAAGCCTCCATCACCCGCAGCCTTGCGGCGCGCGGATTCTTCGATGCCAGCCTGGTCGAGCACACGGTCGAAGTACTGCGTGCCGACAGCCGCGCCGATATCCGCCTGCGCTGGGACAGCGGCCCGCGCTACCGGCTGGGCGAGATCACCGTCAGCGGCAGCCAGCTTGAGCCCGGCCTGGTCGAGCGCTGGGTCGATCTCAAGCCCGGCGAGCCCTTCGAGCAGGACCGCTTGCTGCGTCTGCACCAGCGCCTGACCGACCTCGACTACTTCGGCTTCATCGATATCCGTCCGGAGCCGCAGCCAGAAGATCACATCGCGCCGGTGGCGATCGACGTGGTGCCGGCCAAGCGCAATGTCTACACCGCGGGCGTCAGCTTCGGCACCGATTCCGGCGTCGGCCTGAAGTTCGGCCTGGATCGTCGCTGGGTAAACGCGCGCGGCCACAAGTTCGCGACCGAGCTTGATCTGGCGCAGCGTCGGAACACGCTGTCGGCGGTGTACCGGATTCCCGCCTTCGCGCCGGTCGAGGGCTGGTACCAGTTCGGCGCCAGCTATCGCGAGGACCAGAGCGATACGGTGGACAGCGAGCTGGCTGAACTGGTCGCCAGCCGCAGCGGGCGTCTGGGCGACTGGACGTTGACCACGGCGATGCAGGCGCGGCGGGAGCGCTTCGCGATCGGCATCGCCCGGACCGAAGGCAGTTTTGGCCTGTCGACCGTGGTCTATCCATCCTTTCGCGCCCGCTATCACCGCTACGACGATCCGCTGTATTCGCGGCGGGGCCTGACCTTCAGCACCGAGCTGCGCGCCGGTGCGCAGGCGATCGGTTCCGATGTCGACTTCGCCCAGCTGTTGGTGGAAGCGCGTTGGGTCCGCGCTTTCGGCCAGCGCAATCGAGTGCTGCTGCGCGGTCAATTGGCGCATACCGAGTCCGACAACTTCTTCGGACTGCCGTCGAGCCTGCGCTTCTTCGCCGGCGGCGATCGCAGCGTGCGCGGCTACGGCTATCAGGAGATCAGCCCGGTCAATGATGCCGGTGATCCGATCGGCGGCAGCAGCCTGCTGGTCGCCAATGTCGAATACGAGCGCATGTTCACCGACAGCTGGGGGGCGGCGGTCTTTGTCGACGCCGGCAGCGCCTTCAACGACCGCAGCGCGGGCGTGCGCAAGGGCGTGGGCCTGGGCCTGCGCTGGCGCTCGCCGGTGGGTCCGGTGAGCATCGATATCGCGCGCGGCCTGGACGATCCGCGCGATGGCCTGCAGCTCCACCTGACCTTGGGTCCCGAGCTGTGAGCCGCCGGCGGCGCCTTTTGCTTTGGGCACTCGGTCTGAGCGCAGCCGCACTGCTGGCTGTTGTTCTGGTGCTGGCAGGTCTGCTCGGCAGCGAGCGTGGCAGCACGCTGTTGCTCAATCGCGTGGTTGCGATGCTGCCGGCTGAGGCGCTGAGCTGGCAGCGCGTGCAGGGCAGCATTGCCGATGGATTGGTGGTCGAAGGCTTGCAGTACCGCGCTGATGGGCTGGCGCTGGACATCGATCGGCTCGAACTCGATCTGGGGCTGCGGCCCCTGGTCGGCGGGCGACTGCAGCTGCAGCGGGTGGACGCGCAGGGCCTGCGTCTGCAGCTGCCGGCTGCCGCTGAAGTCGAGCCCGAGCGCGGCGTGTTCGATCTGCAGCTGCCCGATGCATTGCCGGTCATCGAGCTGCCCCTGCCGATCGACATCGCCGCGCTGCAGTTGCGCGATCTGCGCGTGGTGGGCGCCGCCGATGCGCTGCTGTTCGAGGCGCAGTCGCTGAACATGGCGGGCGCGATCGAGGCCGGGCGGATCGAGCTGGCGGCATTCGCTCTCGACAGTCCGATGCTTCAGCTGAGCGCTCGCGGCAGCATCGATACCGCTGCCGACTGGCGCAGCGATCTCAGTCTCGATGGCCAGTGGCGGGCCGGGCTTGAAAACGCGCAGGCCTTCACTGTTCGCGTCGACGGCAGCTTGAGCGCTGCGCAGCTGCGCCTGCGTCTGCCCGATGCCGAGGATGTTCAGCTGGATATCGACCTGGCCGGTGGCCTGCCGCGGCCGGACTGGACGCTGCGGCTGGCGCTGCCGAAGGTGCCCTCGGCGCTGCAGCCGCTGTGGCCGGCGGGTGTGGGCGCGCTCAGCCTGGAAGGGCAGGGTGATCTAGGCCAGGCCGCGTTGAGCGGGCAGGTGTCTATCAACGGCGTCGATTGGAAGCTCGACGAAGCGCAGATGGGCTATGCCGGGTCGCGCCTGAAGGTCGATAGCCTGCGCATCAGCCAAGGCGCAGGCAAGGCCGAGCTCAGCGGCTGGCTGGAACTGGCCGGCGACGAGCCCGCGCTTGCGCTGGCTGCGCGTTTCGATGCGCTTGAGCTGCCCTCAGCCGAGGGCGCGCCGCTGCGCATCGACGGTGCGCTGCAGGCACAGGGACCGCTATCGGCGCTGCAGCTGCAGCCCCATCTCTCCCTGCAGCGCGCTGAGCTTGCCGGCCGCGTGGAGGGCAAGGTGCTGCTGTCGGCCACCGCGGCCGAACTGACCGAGCTGAGCGTGAGCAGCGGCGTTGGACGCCTGCTCGCCAACGGCCGGATCGAATGGGCCGATGTTCTGAGCTGGGACATTCGTGCCCAGCTGCAGGCGTTCGATCCGGGCCTGCTGGCACCGGCCTGGCCGGGCACGCTGTCGGCTGAGCTCGACAGCCGTGGCCGCTATTCTGAAACTGCCACCGAAGGCAGTCTGGATGTGCAGGGCTTGCAGGGCGAACTGCAGGGCAAGCCGCTGCAGGGCGAGATCGCGCTGGCGTGGACTGCGCTGGACCGCGGCCAGCTGCAGTCCACCCTGCGCTGGGGCGCGAGCGATCTGCGCGCGGATCTGCGTCTGGAGAGAGCGCTCGGCGGCTATATCGATCTGCGGCCGCTGGATCTGGCCAGCCTCGACGCACAGGCCTCCGGCCATGTGCGTGGTCGGCTCGATCTGGCCGGCAGCCTCGATGCACCCGAGCTGCAGATCGCGCTCGAAGGCGGGCCGCTGACCTATGCAGAGCTGAGCCTGGACACGCTGATCATGAGCGGCGCCCTGGGCCGCGGCGCCAATGCCCCGCTGCGCATGCAGCTGCGCGGCAGCGGCGTGCGCAATACCGGCGCGGCCCTCGGCGATGTCGGCCTCGATCTGCGCGGCGACGTCCAAGCCCATGCGCTCAACATCGCCTTGCAGACCCCAGAAGGCAGTCTCAGCATCGAGCTCAGCGGCGGCTGGCGCGCGGACGATTCGCGTTGGTTGGGCCGCCTGCAGCAGCTGCAGTTCATCTCCTCGCGACCGCGCAGCCCCACCGGCGACTGGGCGTTGGTGGAGCCGGTGGCACTGTCAGTCGACCCGGCACGCCTGCGGCTGGATCCACTCTGCCTGCAGGGCCAGCGCACGCGGCGCGGCGTGGCGGGCGAGATCGATCTGCTCGGCCGTTTATGTGTCGAAGCCGACTGGGGCCAGGATCGCGCCGGCCGCATCGCGATCGAGCTGGACGGCCTGCCGCTCGCGTTGCCCGGTGCACTGCTTGGCAATGCCAGCGATGAGGCGATGCCGTGGCGCTGGCAGGGCGGCCTGCAGGGGCGCATCGAGGCCAGCGGCGATCGCGAGCGCTGGCAGTTGAGCGGCAGTCTGCAGGCACCTGCCGGCGCGCTCACGGTGACGGACCCGGATCTGCGCACGCTGTTGGCTTGGCGCGAGCTGCGGGTGGATATCGACGGCAGCCCCGAGCGCCTCGAACTGCTCATGGCCGGGAGCCTGGGCGAGGCCGGCCGCATCGATGGCCAGCTGTCGCTGGAGCGGCCCCTGCAGGCGGACGGCGCGCTGGCCGGGCAACTGGTTCTGGATCTTGACAGTCTGCGTGCGTTGGAACTCATCTCTGCCGGCGCACTGCTGGCGCCTTCGGGCCGGCTGAACGCTGATTTCCAGATCGCCGGCACGCGCGATTCACCGCAGCTGAGCGGCGGCCTGCGCGTCGCCGATTTCGCCGCCGAGCTGCCGGCGCTGGGCATCAGCCCGAGCGCCGGCTTTCTGCAGCTGGATCTGCTCAGCGCGCAGACCGCGGCCTTGAGTTTCGGCTTGATCTCGGGCGGCGAGCTGCGCGGCAGCGGACGTCTGGATTGGTCGGCGCAGGCCGAGTCGCTGCTGCAGCTCAGTATCGACGGCCGCGATGTATTGGTGTCCGACACCCCGCAGCTGCAACTGGAGGCCTCGCCGGAACTCACGATCGAGCAGCGCGGCGACCTGCTGCGTTTGCGCGGTCGGGTTGAGGTTCCGCGCGCCGAAGTGCGCCTCGACCGCTTCGAGGGCAGTGCCCAGGTCAGCGCCGATGTCGTGGTGCTCGATCCCGCCGAAACCCGAGCCGAGAACGCTGCCGCGCAATTGCTCGACACCGATCTTCGGCTCGTGCTGGGCGACAACGTGCGCCTGCAGGGATTCGGTTTGACTGGCACAGTCACCGGCGAACTGCGGGTGCGCGATCGACCGGGCCGCGCCACCAGCGGCAGCGGCAGCCTGAACGTCAGTGGGCGTTACAAAGCCTACGGGCAGGATCTCGACATCACCCGCGGCCGGCTGGCCTTCGCGCAGTCGCCGCTCGATAACCCGGCCTTGGATATCCGCGCTGAGCGGCAGCTGGAACAGGTCAAGGTCGGAATCCGCGTGACTGGCACCGGCGCCGCGCCGCAGCTGGGGCTGTGGTCCGAACCGGCGCTGGACCAGGCCGATGTGCTGTCCTACCTGGTGCTCGGGCGGCCGATGCGCGCGGCACGTGGAGGCGAGGGCGAGCAGCTGAATGCGGCCGCTGCGGCGCTGGGCGCGGGCGGCAATCTGCTGGCCGAGCGGCTGGGTGCACGACTGGGCCTTGACCAGGCGGGTGTGGAGGAATCCGCCGCGCTCGGCGGCGCGGCGCTCACCGTCGGCAAGTACCTGTCGCCACGGCTCTACATCAGCTACGGCGTGGCACTGTTTGGCGAAGGCCAGGTGTTCAGCGTCAAGTATCTGCTGAGCGAGATCTGGAACGTTCAGCTGGACACCAGCGAGCGCGAGAACCGGGCGTCGGTGAACTATCGGTTGGAGCGGTAGTTGGGGGATCGGGGATTCGGGATTCGGGATTCAGAGCCGGCGGGCTGGGCGCGTTTCGCCTGCCAGCAGCCCCCGAAGTTCCAGGGCAGTCAATCTCGCCGGCTGCGAATCCCGAATCCCGAATCCCGAATCCCGAATCCCAAGCTCACCGATACGTCCCCGCCTGCCCTCGCCGGCAGATCTGGCGCTCGTCGTGGATCAACTTGCGGCGTTCGGCGTCACTGATGTCCGAGCGCATCTTGCGACGCAAGTCCTCGCAGGTCAGTCCTTCACCGCCGCCAAGGAATCTGCCGACGATGTTGACCACGTCCGCTGCACTCAGCTCTTCGCGCACATGGAAGCCTTCGACAAAGGCTTCTTCGCGGCCCGGAATGCGGAAGCGCGGGTTCAGCGGGTCCGAGGGCGCCAGCTGAGCATCCTGGCCATCGCGGGCCCAGCCTTCGATCTGGCTGCTCAGACTGCGACCTTGCCACTGTGGAGTTGCCGACCAGGGCTCGATGTCCGGGCCGGCATCGGGATTTCCGAGCGCGGGTTCGATCAGCTCGGGGCGCGGTGGCGGTCGCTGTGGCGGGCTGCTGCGCGTACTGGTCGGGGCGATTGCCAGCGGTGGTGGCAACGCCGGCGGTGCGGGATCTGCCGGCAGCCATTCGACCAGCAGAGTGTGGTCCTCAATCTCTGTTCGCGGGCGCACCTGGCCGGCCTGCAGCAGCCAGGCCAGGATCATCACATGCACGACGAAGGTGATGACGATGGCCAGACCACGGCCGTCGCGCACGGCGGCAGTCAATCGGGACGGGGCTGGCCGGAGGGCGTTTGGGCGAACTGGAGCTGGCACGGTGGCATCGGCGGCAGACGAAGTGCGCGCATGCTGTGGCGCTCCGCATTAAATCGAAGTTACAGATTCGGCAAGCCGATGTTCGGCGCTTCCATTCGAGCTGTCGCCGAGGATTCATCGCCAACTACAGCCGGGGAGGCCATGCGTGAGCTTACTCTCCAGTCTCGGGCTGTCCGTTCGACTCGACAACAGCTCGCGCCCTGACCGCAGCCGACGTGCTTCAGCGCAGCCCCGCCTCGAAGCCATTGCTGAAGATCCTCAGATCGGCGTGCTCGAAAGCACCGGGGTCGCACACCGCATCGCCATCGCCATTGCCATCGATCGGGCGCTCGTTGCCGCGCGCGTCGTCGGTCAGGCAGCCGGCGCTGGCGCCGCCGTCGATCACCGCGCTGCCGGCGTCGAACACCAGCACCGGCAGCGCGTCATCGGCGACATCCAGCACACCCAGGGTGCCGATCGGCAGGCTGGTCGAGCCGCTGGCGCTCAAGGCGCCGCAGCTGATGTCAGCAAACAGATTGCCGCTGCGCGGGCCCGGTGCGGCGGGCGCCGCCAGCAGCTGGCAGGCGGTGGTGCCGAGGCTGCTGTCGATTGCCGCGAACAGCGCATTGCTGAGTCGGCTGAGCTCGAACGCTGTGCTGGTCGCCAAGTGCGCGCCGTTGGCGGCGCGGTTGCGCTGCAGGCTGACGTGGCGCATGTCGAGCAGGGTGTTCGACAGCTGCAGGGCGCCGCCGCTGGCGCTGGCCACATTGCGCTCGAAGCTGCTGTTGACGATCCGCAGCTCGACGCCGTTGCCGCCGGAGAAGCCCTGCAGCACTCGCACAGCGCCGCCCGTTCCCGCCGTGTTCGCACCGAAGTAGTTGGCTTCGAGCTGCACCGAACAGGTTTCGCAGCTGACCAACAGGCCGCCGCCGCTGGCGCCGGTGCCGCTGCCTGCGGTGTTGCCGGTGAAGCGGGCGCCGCGCACGAAGGCCACGTCGACCCGGCTGCCCACCAGGGCGATGGCTCCGCCCTCGCGGGTCAGGCTGCCGCTGCTGATGCCTGCACTGTTGTCTTCGAAGCGGCTGTCGCGCAGATCGAGACTGACTGCATCACTGTTGATCGCGCCGCCGCGGCTGCTTTGGCCGACCGCGCTGTTGCGCAGAAAGCGGCTGTCGATCACCTCCAGACTCTGGCCGAAGCTCTGTACCGCGCCGCCAGCGGCCAGCCCGGCCCCGTTCTGCGCGCTGCAGTCCTCGAAGCGCATGCGCTCCAGGCGCAGGCTGAAGCCCAGCGCATTGCGGCCCAATACGCAGCCGCCGCTGGTGGCGCGGCCGCGCAGCAGGCGCAGATCGCTCAGGCTGACTTGGGTGCTGCCGTTGGTTGCCTCGAAGATCCGGTGCAGGTTTCCGCCATCGATGCTGAAGCCGGGGCTGGCCAAGGCGCTGATGCTGAGCTCGCCCGCGCTGATCGGTGGCAGCGGAGAGGCCAGGCTCAGCACCACGCCGGTGCCTGGGACTTCGATGCTGATGGTGTGCGGACCGGCGGCTGCATTGGCGTTCAGCAGGGCCTGTCGCAGGCTGCCCTTGCCGCTGTCTTCGGCGCTGTCGACGATGAAGACAGCGGCGCTGGAAGCAGCGCTCATCAGCAGCGAGATCACTCCGAGTGCGAGGCGGGGCATCTCAGGTTTCTGGCAGAGCGGCAGCGTCTTCACGGGCATGGCTGTTCTGATGGTGGACGGAAGGCGCCGCAGCATACGCGGCCCGCTCGCCCAACGCCTGCGGCGCTGCGGCAGAATAGCGACCCATGGATCGACACGAACGCACCCTCACCCTGCACCGCGTGCTGAAAGTCGCGCGCTATCCGGTTTCGGCACAGCGGCTGATGGATGAGCTGCGCTGTTCGCGCGCCACGCTTTATCGCGATATCGCTTTTCTGCGCGACGGCCTGGGCGCACCGATCGAAAGCAGCGATGAGCCCGCCGGTTTCTGGTACGTGGCCGACGAAGCCGAGCGCTTCGAACTGCCGGGTCTGTGGTTGTCTTCCGATGAACTGCACGCGCTGCTGGCGGCACAGCAGCTGCTGGAACGCACCGGTGGCGGCGTGCTTTCGGAAGCGATCGAGCCGCTGCGAACGCGCATCGATGCGCTGCTTGCCGAACAAAGCGGCGGCAAGCGCTGGCCGCTGCAGCGCGTCCGTGTGCTCGGCCACGGCACCCGGCCGCTGGAGCAGCAGAGTTTTCGCGCGGTGGCCAGCGCGGTGCTGGAGCGCAAGCGGCTGTCGTTCGAGTACCGCGCGCGCTCGACCGACACCCCCACCCGCCGCACCGTGTCGCCGCAGCGCATGAGCCACTACCGCAATCACTGGTATCTGGATGCCTTCGACCACGAGCGCGAAGGCCTGCGCAGCTTCGCGCTGGATCGCATCCGCAGCCCGCGCGTCAGCGACACGCCGGCGATCGATATGGCCGAAGCCGAACTTGACCAACAGCTGTCGTCGAGTTACGGGATCTTCTCGGGCGCGCCGAAAGCCGTGGCCACCATTCGCTTCTCGGCGCACGCCGCGCGCTGGGTGGCCGAGGAGCACTGGCACTCCAAACAGGAAGGCCGCTTTCTCGATGACGGCAGCTTTGAGCTCAAACTGCCCTACAGCAACCCGCGCGAACTGCTGATGGACATCCTCAAGTACGGCCCCGACGCCGAAGTGCTGGCGCCACCGGCGCTGCGTCAGGAGGCCCGGATCCTGCTGAAGCTGGCGGCGTCGGCGTATGGCGACTGAGCCCGCCGGTCCGCGGGTTTCGCTGGTGCTGGGCGCAGGCGGTGCACGCGGGCTGGCGCACATCGGGGTGGTCGAGGTTCTGGTCGAGCGTGGCTACCGGTTCTCCGGTATCGCCGGTTCATCGATGGGAGCTTTGGTTGGCGGCATCCACGCAGCTGGACGCTTGAATCTCTACCGCGACTGGGCCTGCGCACTGGAGCGCACCGATGTCCTGCGCCTGCTCGATTTCTCATTCGGTTTTCCGGGCCTGATCCGTGGCGACAAGCTCATCGGTGCGCTGCGTGATCTGGTCGGCGATCACAGCATCGAGTACCTGCCGATTCCGTTCACGGCGGTGGCCACCGACATCCGCGCGCAGCGCGAAATCTGGCTCAACCGCGGGCCGCTGTTCGACGCCATCCGCGCCTCGATCGCCATCCCGATGATTTTCACCCCGTACCGTATCGATGGCCGCGACCTGGTCGATGGCGGCCTGCTGGCGCCGGTGCCGATTGCCGCCAGTCGGCAGGTGCGTTCGGACCTGGTGATCGCGGTGGACGTCAACGGCCCGCCGTCGCGGCCATGGAATGCGCGCGAGCCGCGCAAAGCACCGCCTGCGCCAACGGTCACGTCTGAGTCCGACGGTTATCGCGCGCGCATCAGCGCCCTGATCGAATCGATTGCCAGCAGTTTCACCGACGCACGCGAAACCGCTGTGGAGCCGGAGACGGCAAAGCCCGGCCTGATCGATCTGATGGGGCGCTCGCTCGACACCATGCAGGCGCAGATCTCGCGGATGCAGCTGGCCCTGGATCCGCCCGAGCTGCTGATCCGCATGCCGCGCGATCGCTGCGCCTTCTACGAGTTCTGGCGGGCGTCGGAGCTGATCGAACTCGGGCGCGAATCGACTGTGGCCGCGCTCGACGAATACGAGGCGCGCGCCCGCGAGGTTTGAGAACTTCGCTAGAGGTCATTCTCAGCCGCTGAGAACCGGGGTCAGCAGGCTTGCCCGCAGTCGCCACCGCGGAGTCCGCCATGTCCCTTCTTCGTCACCGAACCCTGCTTGCTCCTGTCGCCCCGTCTGCGTCTGCCGTCGACACGCCGAGCGCGCTGGCGCCGCTGGCCATGCTGCAGTCAGCGCTACGGCTGTGGACCTGGTCAGGGCTGATCGCCCTGCTGCTGTTCGCCGAGCTGCGCGGCAGTCATGCGCTGATCGGCTGGCTGCCGTTCTGGCTGCTGGTCTGGCCGCTGTGCTCGCAACTGCTGCTGCGCCAGCGTTTGCAGCGCTGCTGAGCGAGGCTGCGTCAAGTCGGGTCCGACGGCCGCAGCGCCTCAGCGGCCGTCGACGAGAATCTCCAGTGCGCCGGAAAAGGTCTCGACCTGAATCCGTGCGCTGCCATCGCCGAGCTCGCCGCTCAGGCTGGAGCCTGGTCCGAACTCCTCCTTCTCGACCGTGCCAACGGCGCTGCGAATGCGCCCGCTGAAACTCTCGGCGGTGATCCGCGCTGAAGTCGCTGCCGGCAGCTCGATGCGCAGGCGCCCGCTGAGGGTTTCCGCGCGCAGGCTGCCGCCGTCGCTGGGCCCGCCGCGCAGGCTGGTGCTGCCGGAGACGGTCTCGATACGGATGTCGCGCGCCGGTTGGGCGAGCACGATATCGACCGCACCCGACACGGTTTCCAAGCCCAGCTGATCAGCCCGGCTGGCCTGCACGCTGACCTCGCCGCTGACCGACTCCAGCTGCAGTTTGACGGCGGCGGTCTCGACCGTCTGGCTGCCGCTGACCGTGCTCAGATTCAATCGCTCCGGCCCGCTGTCGCGCACCTGGATATTGCCGCTGACCGACTCGGCTGCCAGCTGCTCACCGGAGATGCCACTGATGTCGATATCGGCGCTGACAGCGGAGACATCCAACTGCACGCCGAGCGGCACTTCGACCACCAGACTCGTATCGCCGCCGCGGCCACCCCAACCCCAGCCTGAGCTGTTCGGGTACTCCACCCGGACCTCGACCGAGTCGGGGTCGTTGCCGATGGCTTTGAGTTCGGCCTGGTCGCCCAACTCGCCGCTGACACGCAGCTCGCTGCTGCTGGTGCCGACGATGCGGATGCTGCCTTTGAGGTTGTGGACTTCGACACGCGCATCGGCACTGATGGCGCGGGTTTCATCGATGGCGGTCTGCGCGTGCGCGCAGGGCAGGGCGAGAGTGAGCGTCAGCGCGCTCAGCAGTTTCGACAGGGACGGATGCGACATGGTGTTCTCCGGTGCGATGCGATAAGCCGTAGCGAGGGCGGCGATTCAGGCCGTCAATTCCAAGCCGCGCCTGAGCAGGCGCAGTTTGCGTTCATGGGTGCGTTTGAGCTGTTCAAGCAAACGAGTTTGCTGCGGCTGCTGCTGCAGCGCGCTGCGGATGCGCGCGCTTTCGGCATCCAGCGCCAGCAGGCCGGGTCGCAGCGGTGCGGGCACGTCCGCCTCGCCCAGCTGCACAAAGGCGGCCGCGTACTCGCGATCCAGCGCCTCAGCGTTGCGTAACAGCAGCTCACTGAGCCGGTCACCTGCCGGCGCCAGCCTGGACTGGGGTAGCGCCAGCACGGCGACCAGCACCAGTGCGGCGCAGGCGGACACGGTCTGCAGCATCCGCGCGCGACGCGGACGCCGACTAGCGCGGCGCAGGCTGGGGGCGAGCGCGGCCGTTGCGCCGACGCTGCCGGTATCGACTGGCACACCGATGCGCGCAGCGATGCCCGGCCACAGCTCGCGCTGCGGGCTGCGCTCCACCGCCAACGATTGCAGCGCGCGCAGCAGCGGCGCATCGAGTCGGTTGTCGCCGCCGCCGGTGTCGGCGTGGAGATCGTTGTTGTCAGCTGTACTCATGGTGGTCTCCCAACAGGCGCCGCAGATGCTGGCGCGCCCGATGCAGATGGGCCTTGCAGCTGCCCGCGGCGATCGACAGCGCGCTGCCGATTTCTTCGTGGGTCAGGCCTTCGATATCGTGCAGTACCAGAACAGCGCGCGCGCGCGCCGGCAGCTGATTGATCGCCGCCTGCAGATCGATGCGGTGGTCGCTGCTGCAATGCGATCCCGCCAGTTCGGCCAAGCCAGCGTCGTCGATCTCCAGGTCTTCGCAATCGCGCCGATTGCGCAGGTCCATCAGGGCGGTGTTGACCGCCAGCCGATGCAGCCAGGTGCCGACCGCGGATTCGAAACGGAAGCCGGGCAGGGCACGCCAGGCGCGGATGAAGGTGTCCTGGGTCAGTTCCTCGGCACGCGCCTCGACCCCGCCGACGATCCGCCAGATCGCGCCGAACAGACGCCGGTGCTGGCTGCGATACAGGCTTTCGAAGGCGAGCACATCCCCCGCAGCGGCGCGCCGCGCCTGATCGGCCAGCGGGTCGTCGCGGTCGGGGGCGGCCCGTGCGGCGGCGTGGGACATGGTGCCAAGTTCAGGGGTGATGGCGGTCAGCATACGAGCTCGGATGCAGTACGGCGGCGAAGGGTTTACCTGCACGTTCGAAGGCCGATAATGCCGGGCCTCGCTGCCGACCCCCGCCAGCCACGACCGGAGACATCATGAGCAAGCAGACCGTTCTCAACGCCCGACACCGCGAACTCGGCGCCCGCATGGTCGACTTCGGCGGCTGGGACATGCCGATTGCCTACGGTTCGCAGATCGAAGAACACCACCAGGTGCGACGCGATGCCGGCATGTTCGACGTCTCGCACATGACCGTGATCGACCTGCATGGCGCGCAGGTGCGCCCGTTCCTGCGCCGGCTGCTGGCCAATTCGGTCGACAAGCTCAAGAAGCCCGGCAAGGCGCTGTACTCGTGCATGTTGAACGCCGAGGCCGGCGTGATCGACGACCTGATCGTGTACTTCCTGTCCGAGACCTTCTTCCGGCTGGTGGTCAACGCCTCCACGCGCGATCAGGACATGGCCTGGATTCAGCAGCAGGTGACCGGTTTCGAGGTCGAAGTGCGCGAGCGTCCCGAGCTGTCGATGATCGCCGTGCAGGGTCCAAACGCGCGTGAGCGTGTGCTCGGATTGCTCTCGGCGGAAGGCCGGGCTGCGGTCGAGGCGATCGGAAAGTTTGTTGCCGTGGACGCCGACGGCTTGTTCGTCGCGCGCACCGGCTACACCGGCGAAGACGGCTTCGAGATCATCGTTGCCGAGACCGACGCAGTATCGCTGTGGGACCGTTTGCTGGATGCCGGCGTCAAACCCGCAGGCCTCGGCGCGCGCGACACGCTGCGGCTGGAGGCCGGCATGAATCTGTATGGACAGGACATGGACCAGACCGTCACGCCGTGGGAGGCCGCGCTGGCCTGGACGGTGAGCCTCGACGAAGGTCGCGACTTTATCGGTCGTGCTGTACTCGAAGCGCAGCGTGCGGCCGGTGTGCCGCGGCAGCTGATCGGACTGGTGCTCGACGACAAGGGCGTGCTGCGGCACGGCCAGATCGTGCGTACGGCGAATGGCGACGGCGAGATCCTGTCGGGAACGTTCTCGCCGACCTTGGGAAAAGCGATCGCGTTCGCACGCGTTCCGGCTGGCGAGCCGGGTGCGCTTGCGGTCGATATCCGCGGCCGCGATGTTGCCGTGCGTCAGGTCACACCGCCCTTCGTGCGCGAGGGCAAACCTTGCCCAGGCATCTGAGCCGACCACGGCGAGCCGGCGCCGCGCACGCTGATAAACTCGCGCGGCATCGGTACACGGCCTCACCGATCCACTGCACGCCCCTCCATCCCACACCCGCAGCCTCCGTCTGCCAAGGAGCAGTTCAATGAGCGAGATTCCCGGCGATCTGAAATTTCTGAAGTCCCACGAGTGGGCGCGGCTGGAGGACGACGGTCGCGTCACCGTCGGTATTTCCGAGCACGCACAGGCCCAACTGGGTGACCTGGTCTACGTCGAGCTGCCCGGTATCGGCGACACCTTCGAGGCCGGCAACGGCGTCGCAGTGGTGGAGTCGGTGAAGGCGGCGAGCGATGTGTATGCGCCGGTGTCCGGCACCGTCGTTGCGGTCAACGAAGAGCTGGCCGATGCGCCCGAGGCGATCAATGCGGATGCCTTCGGCAAGGGCTGGCTGTTCGTGCTGCAGCCGTCCGACCCGGCCCAGCTCGACGAGCTGCTGAGCCCGGACGACTACGCCGAGCTGATCGAAGAGTGATCGCCGCGCACAGGGCGCTTTGCCCTCTGCGCTTCGAGACACATGGACGGGACGGTCAATCGACCGTCCCGTCTTCGTTTGCGGTGGATGCGGCTGAAGTCGATGAGCGGATGCGCTGGCTTCGGATTCGGTGTACTGAGGTTCCGCATTCGATTCGGCGGCGATGCATGACCACACCACGACACGCGTCGCTACGCGTCGGAACACATGCGCGACCGTGCGAGCGATGCGCGATGACGCCCGATGGCGTGCGTCGAATCGGCTGCGAGCCCGCGCAAGTCTGCGCATTTTCGCGTTCAACACCGTCTGCGAGCCTGCATTGTCGATAAACAACGCGGCGTCGTTGCGGCAACCTCATGTTGCGCGCGCGCGGCTGCCCCGCTGTTTTCGTTTGTACGATGCACCAACGCGCGAAGCCAGCAAAAATGCGGCTTGCGCGATGGTCGTTCTGATACGGATCAAAGCAGATTTGCTCGCGCGGATGTGGCTTTCGACGCCGGCATCCACTGCGATAGCCGCATCCAGCCTGAGGTTTTCGGGCTGCGATTGCGTGTGCTCTGTTGACACTGCGAAAAGCGCTGATTAGCTTTCGCGCAGCGTGTCAAGAACAGAACACATGGCGGCGAACACGACTAGCCATCGAAACGGCATCAAGCAGGCTTCGGTCTGCGTTTCCCTTCGCGGGGAAGAGGCCGCGTTCTCTTTGGAAAACACGCTTGCCCGGAACGATGCGGAAGGTCGCAGGTTCCCGGTGCCGCGGCCGAAAGTTGGTCCGGATCTCGCTGACGCGGTTTGCTGCCGCGTCGTCCACCCATACGGATTGGAACAGCGGCATCGTGTCGCTGGCAGAGCCCGGCTGCGTGTCCACGGAGTGGGCCCCGGCGCGGAACCGGACGCGGTGTCCGGGATTGGAGTGGCGACGGAATCGGATGTCCGCGCCGCAGGAAGCGTGTTGTGAAGTACTGCGATTTAACCTGACGAGGAACCTGACGATGGCCATCAAGAAACCCGCTGCTAAGAATGCCGCTGCACCAGCCAAGAAGGCCGTAGCGAAGAAGGCTGCTGCTCCCGCCAAGAAGGCCGCTGCTCCGGCCAAGAAGGCTGTCGCGAAGAAGGCCGCTGTTCCGGCCAAAAAGGCCGTAGCGAAGAACGCTGCTGCTCCGGCCAAGAAGGCCGTAGTGAAGAAGGCTGCTGCTCCGGCCAAGAAGGCCGTGGCGAAGAAGGCTGCTGCTCCGGCCAAGAAGGTCGTAGCGAAGAAGGCCGCTGCTCCGGCCAAGAAGGTTGCAGAGAAGAAGGCTGCGCCCGCGAAGAAACCTGTTGCTGCCAAGAAGCCCGCTGTGGCCAAGAAGGCTGCTGCTCCTGCTCCGGCCAAGAAGCCGGCTGCTGCTGCCAAGAAGGCCGCACCGGCGAAGAAGGCGGCTCCCGCCAAGAAGCCTGCTGCTGCCAAGAAGAAGCCGGCTGCTCCGCTGGTGCCGCCGCCAGCGCCTGCGGCTTCCTGAGTCCTGCACTTGCTGCTGTGCGTCGCGCAGAGTTTTGCGCGATGCGTAGACACAAACCCCGACGGTCGCACTGCGACCGGCGGGGTTTTCTTTTGGGTATTCGCCACGCATGCAGCACGCGTGTGTCAGGCCAGCACAGGGCGCGCGTGGTCTGATACGGGGTGCGCTATCAGCGACGCCGCCGGCGCGGCTGCTTGTCGAGCTCAAGCCAATCAGTGCGGGGCAAGCCCAGTGCACTGTCCAGCGCCATTGGCAGCAGCGCGCTTGGCAGTCGGCATTCGCAGTTCGACAGAATGGCGATGCCGAAGCCGCGTTCTGGCAGAAAGCCGATCGCCGCGCGATAGCCTTGCACCGCGCCACCATGGAACACGAGCTTCTCGCCAGCGTAGTCGTACACGCGCCAGCCCAGCGCGTAGTGCGCGCTGCGCAGGCGCTCGCGGCGCCATGGCACCGCGCGGATCTCGCTGGGGGTTTCCACTCGCGGCTTCTGGATGGTTGCCAGCAGCTCCGGCGACAGCACCTCTGGATGCCGTCCCATCTGAGCGAGCAGCCACTGCGACATGTCCGCTGCACTGGCATTGACACCTGCCGCCGGAGGTACGCGGTAATAGTTCTCTTTCGGACGCAGCCCGATAAAGCGTCCGCCGCTCATCACATGCGGGCGCGCCCAGCTGGCGCTGGACTCCAGGCCTTCGCGGCCGTAAGTCGCGCCATACATGCCCAGTGGATGGAAGATCTTTTTTTCGACCAGGTGCGAGTAGAAATCGCCTGTGACCGCAAAAGCCAGATCACCGATCAGGCTGAAAGCGATGTTCTGGTATGCATAGCAACGACCATCCGGACACAGCATGGGTGCCTCGCCCAGGCGTGAGGCCAGCACTGGATAGGGCTCGTTGCCTTCGAGTTCGCGGTCGAAGGTGTGGAAGCCGAGGCCAACCGTGTGGCTGAGCAGATCGGCGGTGGTGGTGTTGAGCGCCGCATCGGCGTTGGCGAGGCGAAACGCCGGCAGATGATCCGCAACGCGGGTGTCCCAGCTGAGCGCGCCTTCGTCCACGAGCTGTGCCGCCAAGGTTCCGGCAAATGCCTTGGACAGCGAGGCGAGGCGGAAAGCGGTATCGGCTTCAACCGTTTCGGTACGCCCGGCCTGCACTACACCGAAGCCGCGTTCGAGCAGCACGCTGTCGGCGTACACGATGCTGACCCCAAGGCCGACCACGCCAAACTCGCGAACCAGCCGCTCGGCCAGCCGCTCGATCTCGCGGGCCGAGGCTTCGGCGCGCGCGGCCGCGGCACTGACTTCGATCGTGGGCTGACGCGCCGGCGACTGCGCCACATCGGCATACGCGCCGCTGGCAGTGCACATCAACAGCACGCACAAGGTGCGCCGGATCGCGACGGTCACACTCGTGCTTGCATCGGGTCTGGGTTTCGTGGGCGACACGGGCTGCGTATGCTGGGTTCGATTGCGCATTCTAGCCCGCGCACTCCGCGTGGAGGTGAGCGGCGCACGCCACGCATCCGGCACCCGAAACTACAGCTGAACCCATTGGAGGAGGCATCGTGATGAGCATCGTATTGGGACTGCTGCTGCTGATCGTACTGGTGGCGCTGGGGGCGGTGGCTTGGGCCATCGGCATCTACAACGGTCTGGTCACCGGTCGCAACGGCTACAAGAACGCCTTCGCCCAGATCGACGTGCAGATGACCCGGCGTTTTGACCTGATCCCGAATCTGGTCGAGACGGTCAAGGGCTACATGAAGCACGAGCGCGAAACGCTGGAAGCGGTCATCCAGGCGCGCAACTCGGCGATGGCGGGCCTGGGTGCTGCCAAGGGCAACCCGGGCGACCCGGCCGCGATGCAGCAGTTGGCCAGCGCTGACGGCAGCCTCGGCAACGCGTTGGGGCGGATGTTCGCGCTGTCGGAGGCGTATCCCGATCTGAAGGCCAGCGCCAACATGGCGCAGCTGACCGAAGAGCTGGCCTCGACCGAGAACCGGGTCGCGTTCGCGCGGCAGGCGTTCAACGATGCGGTGATGTCGTTCAACAACAGGCGCGAGGTGTTTCCGAGCAGCTTCATCGCCAATGCTTTCAACTTCCAGCAGGCGGCACTGCTGGGGATCGCAGCGGACGAAGCGCACAAGCGCGAAGCACCCAAAGTCAGCTTCTGACTTCAAGCATGTCCGGTGCCCGCGGCTTGAGCTCAAGCCGCGGGCCGTGTTCGATGATCGCCCTGGTCTGGGAATCTCCCGCATGAATTTTTTCGAGCGCCAGGCGCAGGCGCGGGTGCAGTCGCATCGGCTGCTACTGCTGTTTGCCGCGGCTGTGACAGGTACGGTGCTGGCTGTCAGCAGTGGCATCTACCTGATGCTGCTGTTCGGCGCCAAACCGGAGGAACTGCAGGCCGTGGGCGGCCCGGTCGGGCTTGCGCTTGATCGGGCCGGGCTGCTGCTGGTCGCTGCGGTGGGCACCTTGGCGGTGATTGCCGCGGCCTCGCTGTTCCGTATTGCCAGTTTGCGTGGCGGGGGTGCAGCGGTGGCGCGTTCAATGGGTGGGCGCGAGGTTTCTGAAGACACCCGTGATCCGGAGCTGCGTCGGCTGCGCAATGTGGTGGAGGAGATCGCGATCGCCTCCAGCGTGCCGGTACCGGCGATCTTTGTGCTTGACGAAGAGCCCGGCATCAATGCCTTCGCCGCCGGCTATGCGCCCGGTGATGCTGCTATTGCGGTCAGCCGCGGGGCGCTGCTGCATCTGAATCGCGACGAGCTGCAGGGCGTGATCGCCCACGAGTTCAGCCACGTGTTGAACGGTGATATGCGTCTGAACATCCGCCTGATGGGTCTGCTGTTCGGCATCCTCGCCTTGGGTGTGATCGGCGCGCGCGTGCTCGAGCTGACCCGTGGCGGTCGCGACAGCAAGAACGCAGCGCCGATCATCGCGATCTCGGTGGTGCTCATGATCGTGGGCTATGTCGGGCTGTTCTTCGGTCGCCTGATCAAGGCGGCGGTTTCACGACAGCGCGAGTTTCTGGCCGATGCTTCCGCGGTGCAGTTCACCCGGCAGACTCAAGGCATCGCCGGTGCACTGAAGAAGATCGGCGGCTTGCAGGCGGGCTCCAAGCTGCAGGCCGGCGACACCGAAGAAGTCGCCCACATGCTGTTCGGTGACGGCATGGGCTTCTCCAGCCTGTTCGCCACCCATCCGCCGCTGCATGCGCGTATCCAGGCGCTGGAGCCCGGCTTCAACCCGCAGGAACTGGATCGGCTGCGCGCGCAGTGGGCGATGAAGCCGCCGCACGGGCTGGAAGAAGACATCGCGCTGGGCTTCAGCACGCCTTCGCATGAGCCACTGCCTGCGCGCAGCTCCGATATTCCGCTGCAGGTCGAGCGGGTGGTGCAACAGGTGGCGACTCCGAGCGGTGAGGATTTCCAGCGTGCCGGCAGCCTGCGCGCGGCGATTCCAGCGGCCATCAACTCCGCCCTGCAGGTGCCGGAACGCGCGCAGGCTCTGCTGCTCGCGCTGCTGCTCGATCGAGAGGAACAGCTGCGCGGGCAACAGCTGCACGCAGTCCGCGAGCTGTTGGGGAATGAAGCTGCGCAGACGGTGCCGGTCGAGGCCGCGCTGCTGATCGGCCTGCATCCGGCACTGCGACTGCCGGTGCTGCTGCTGGCGCTGGGGCCGATTCGGCATCTTGGGCGTACGGGTCAGCAGAAACTCGGTGAGACGGTGGAGGCCCTGATCCACGTCGACGGCCGGCTGGAGCTGTTCGAGTACGCCACCGGCCTGCTGTTGTCGCGCCAGATCGAAGACAACCTGCACCCTTCGGCCCGTGCTCGCGCGCGTCTGCTGAAGTTGAACGACTGCGCGGACGCCGCCGCTGATCTGCTCGCGGTGCTGGCCTGGTACGGCCACGACAGTGAAGCCACTGCCCGTCGCGCCTACCTGTCAGCTCTGCATGCCGCGCTGCCACAGCAAGCCAGGCCATACATGACGCCCGCGAACTGGCAGCACCGGCTCGACCAGGCCCTGCCCAAACTCGACCGTATCGACCCCGCCGGTAAGCGCCTGCTGCTGGAAGCGATGGTGGTCGCGATCACCCACGACCAACGCGTCAGCCTTGAAGAAGGCGAACTGCTGCGCACAGTGTGTGCGTATCTGCGATGCCCATTGCCGCCGGTGCTTGAGTAGCCGGGAATCGGGAGTGGGGAATCGGGAATGGTTGGAAGCCGGGCTGTCGCGAGACTGCAATCTCGCGGCGCTTGCTGCTCTTCCGATTCCCGATTACCCACTCCCGATTCCCGGCGCGCCACCCACGCCTCCAACGATGCGAATGAGACAGCTCAACCCACGCCGCGGATAAGCTCATAGGCGCGCTCAGCAATCATCACCGTCGGCGCATTGGTATTGCCGCCGATCAAGCTCGGCATCACCGAGGCATCGACCACGCGCAGGCCCTCGACGCCGCGCACGCGGAGTTCGGAGTCGACCACAGCGCTTGAGTCTTCGCCCATCCGGCAGGTGCCGACCGGGTGGTAGATGGTCTCGGCCTTGCGGCGAATGAAATCGACGATTCCGGCCTCGTCCTGAACCGCTTCGCCGGGCATCAGCTCGTGCTTTCGATGGGGCGTGAACGCGGCCTGGGCGAGGATCTCGCGTGAGATGCGCACCGCTTCCACCATCACTTTGAGGTCGAAGCCTTCGACATCGCCGAGATAGTTCGCATGAATGCGGATCTTGGCGCGCGGATCGGTCGAGGCCAGCGCGAGATGGCCGCGGCTCTTCGGCCGCAGAAAACACGCATGCAGGGTGTAGCCGCTGCCGGGCAGGCGATTGCGGCCGTGGTCATCGAGCATCGCCGGCACGAAATGGAACTGCAGATCGGGGCGCTCGTCCTCGGCCAGCCGCGAGCGCAGGAAGCCGCCGGCCTCGGCCACGTTGGAGGTGCCCGGGCCTTTGCGAAAGAGGTAGTACTGCCAGGCCACGGCGAGGTCGCTCAAGGTGTCGTAGCTCAGCCGATTGCTGGCCTGGGTCAGGGTGCAGATATCGAGATGATCCTGCAGATTGGCACCGACGCCCGGCGCATCCACCTGCACGCCGATGCCGTGCTGACGCAGCGCATCGGCCGGGCCAACGCCCGACAGCATCAGCAGCTGCGGTGAGTTCAGCGCGCCACCGCAGAGCAGCACCTCGCGCGCCGCGTGGGCTTCGACCGGACGACCGCCGCGGCTGTAGCGCAGGCCGACCGCACGGCCGTTCTGGAACAGCACTTTGTCGGCCAGCACTCCGGTAAGGATCGTCAGGTTGGGACGATCACGCGCCGGGTTCAGATAGGCCACGGCGGTTGAGCAGCGCGCGCCGCGCTTCTGGGTCACCTGATAGAAGCCGAAGCCTTCCTGCAGCGCGCCGTTGAAGTCATCGCTGCCGGTGTGGCCAGCCTGCAGGGCCGCTTCGACGAACACGTGCGATAGCGGGTTGGTATAGAGGTGGTCGGACACCGACAGCGGACCGTCGCCACCGTGAAACGCGCTGGCGCCGCGCACGTTGCCTTCGGCGCGGCGAAAGGCGGGCAGGGCGCTGGCCCAGTTCCAGCCGCGCGCGCCCTGTTGTTCCCATTCGTCGTAGTCGCGATGATGGCCGCGGGTGTAGCACATCGCATTGATCGAACTGCTGCCGCCGAGCACCTTGCCGCGTGGCCACCACAGTCGACGACCACCGAGCTGGGCTTCCGGTTCGGTCGAATAGTCCCAGTTGGCGTTCTTCTTGCCGACCAGTTTGGCGATGCCGGCGGGCATGTGGATGAAGGGATGCCAATCACGCGGGCCCGCCTCCAGCAGCAGCACCTTGCAGTCGGGATCGGTGCTCAGACGATTGGCCAGCACGCAGCCGGCAGAACCGGCGCCGACGATGATGTAGTCGTACACGAGGTGACCTATTTGGTGCGCTGCAGCGAGCAGCAGCGCGGGTTTGCGGGGTTTTCGAGTGTGGCCGGACCGTAGTCCGCGAGGCTAGAGCATTTGCTCGATCCGTGCGCCACGCTGCCGTCATGATCGGCCGCTGTCGCAGTGCTCGAAGCGATGGAGTAACGTGCGCGCCGCACGCCCCTGCAACCGGATCGCGCTTGAGCCCTCGCACGCCCTCCACTGATCGCGATACCACCGATGCCGCCGGCGCCAGCATCGGCAAGCTGTCGGGCCTTCGCGATGCGCTGCGCGACTTCCCGCCGCTGGTCTGGGCGGCGCTGTACTTCTTCTTCCTGCTGACCGGCTACTACATCCTGCGGCCGGTGCGCGACGCGATGGGCAGCACCCAGAACCTGCAGCTGCTGTTCACCGGGACCTTCATCTGCATGCTGCTGCTGCAGCCAGTCTATGGCGCCATCGTCAGCCGCTACGCGCGGCGCGTGTTCCTGCCCGTGGTCAACCTGTTTTTCATTGCCTGCCTGGTGGGTTTCTGGTGGGTGTTCAACCAGGACTTCGCCTGGAAGAACACGGTGTTCTTCATCTGGGTGGCGGTGTTCAACCTGTTCGCCGTCAGCGTGTTCTGGAGCTACATGGCGGACGTGTTCCGAAACATCGAGGCGCGCCGGCTCTACGGCTACATCGGTGTCGGCGGTACCGCGGGCGCGATCTCGGGCCCCAGCATCACCAAAGCGCTGGTCGAGAGCGTCGGCGTCGCCAACCTGCTGCTGGTTTCCGCCGCACTTGTTGGGCTCTGCCTCTACTGCATCGTGCGACTCGCGCCCTATGCGCGCCGCCGCGAGATCGAGGACGGTACGCGCTCGGGCGAGGAGGCCATGGGCGGCTCGATCCTCGCCGGCCTGCGTCTGGTCTGGGAGCGACCCGTACTTCGCGCGATGGCGGCCCTGCTGTTCTTCGGCGTCGGCGTCGGCACCCTGCTGTACAACGAGCAGGCGGCGATCGCGCGCACTTTCTTCGCCACACCGGAAGCGCGCACCAGCTATTTCGCGACCCTGGACCTCGCGATCAACCTCACCACCATCCTGGTGCAGGTGTTCCTGACCCGCTTTCTGCTGGTGCGCTACGGCATCGGCCCGCTGCTGCTGATTCCGGCCGGCGCGATCTTCCTCGGCTACTGCCTGTTGGCCGCCAACCCGCTTCCGCTGTTCGTGGCGATCGTGCAGGTGGCCACTCGTGCCGGTGAGTTCTCGCTGGCCAAGCCGGCGCGCGAGACCGTCTACACCCGGGTTGACCGCGAGTCGCGTTACAAGGCCAAGGCGGTGATTGACACTGTGGTCTACCGCGCCGGCGACCTCACCTTCGTCTGGCTGCACAAGGGCCTAGCCATGCTGGGTTCGACCGCGGTCTTCATGACCGGTGCGGCGCTGGCCGTCGGGCTGGGTGCAGCGGCCTTCTGGCTGGTGCGCCTGCAGCGTCAGCCTTTGCCTGAAGAACGCGCAGCGCCGCCTGATGGATCCGCCCGAGTGATTCCAGGGCGCAGCTAGGGCGCGCGGGGACGTCCGCAGCTTCCGGCACATCCGCCGCGATTTGAAGCCCGTACACTGCGTGGCTACACCCGTTCCCGGAGCCATGAATGCGCCCCCTGCTTGCGATCTGCCTCGCCTTAGCCACCGTCACCCCGGCGCTCGCCGCCGAAGGCATGTGGACCCTTGATAACCTGCCCAAGGCCGGCATGCAGTCGGAGTTCGGCTTCGCGCCCGATGAAGCCTGGGTGCAGAACGTCATGCGCTCCTCGGTGCGCCTTGCCGGCGGCTGCTCCGGCAGTTTCATTTCCAAAGACGGGTTGGTGCTGACCAATCACCACTGCATCGTCGGCTGCGTCGGCGACCTGTCTACCGAGAACGAAGACCTGATGCGCGATGGTTTTCTCGCCGCCGACCGCAGCCAGGAACGGCAGTGCCCGAACTTCGAGCTGAACCAGCTGGAGTCGATCAGCGATGTCAGCGGCCGCGTGCGCGAGGCCACCCAGGGCCTGTCAGGCAAGGAATTCGCCGATGCCAAGCGGGCGACCCAATCGGCGATCGAGGCCGAGTGCGTGGGCGAAGACAGCGCCAAGCGCCGCTGCGATGTTGTCGACCTGTACCAGGGCGGCGTGCAGCACCTGTACCAGTACACCCGCTTCCAGGACGTTCGGCTGGCGTTCGCGCCGGAGTTCGCGTCCGGGTTCTTCGGCGGCGATCCCGACAACTTCAACTTCCCCCGCTACAACCTCGACATGGGCCTGCTGCGCGCCTACGTCGATGGCAAGCCGGCTGAGCTTGAGAACTTCTTTCCGCTGAATCCGGAAGGCGCCGCCGAGGGCGAACTGGTGATGATCACCGGCCACCCGGGCTCGACCCAGCGCGCCCTGACCGTCGCTCAGCTCGAAGCGCTGCGCGACCGCACCCTGATTGACCGCCTGCTGAGCATGGCCGAAATGCGCGGCGTGCTGCTGCAGTTCGGTGCGCTCGGCGCCGAGCAGACGCGTCAGGCCCAGAACGACCTGTTTGGCATCGAGAACGGATTCAAGGCGCTGCGCGGCCGCTTGACCGCGCTGAACGATGCCGGCGTGTTCGCCGCGAAGCGCGAGGCCGAAGCCGAGCTGCGTGCGTTTGTGGCTGCGGACCCTGAACTGGCTGAATCGGTCGGCGACCCCTGGGCCGAAATCGCCCAGGCCACGCGCACTTTCGCCGAGTTCGAGACCGCGTATGGATTCGTCGAGGGCGGTCGCGGCTTCAGCACCGACTACTTCGGCGTGGCCCGCACCCTGGTACGCGGCGCGGCCGAGCGGACCAAGCCCAACGCCGAGCGCCTGCGCGAATTCGCCGAGGCCAGCCTGCCGCGCGTCGAACAAGGCCTGTTCGCCGAACAGCCGATCTATCCCGCCTTCGAGAAGGTCAAGCTGGGCTGGAGCCTGGCCAAGCTGCGCGAAGAGCTGGGCGCTGACCACTCGCTGGTACGCCAGGTGCTGGGCAAGGAGTCGCCGCAGCAGCTGGCCGATCGCCTGGTCGATGGCACCACCCTGCAGGACGTGGCCGTGCGCCGCGCGCTCTGGGAAGGCGGCGCCGATGCAATCGCGAAGTCCGAGGATCCGATGATTGTTCTCGCGCGCAGTATCGACCCGCCGGCACGTGAACTGCGTGCCCGCTACGAGCGCGAAGTGCAGGCGGTGCTGCAGAAGAACGCCGAGCTGATCGCGCGCGCCCGCTTCGCCAAGGAAGGCACGGGTGTGTATCCGGACGCGACCTTCAGCCTGCGCCTGTCCTACGGTGCCGTGCAGGGCTGGGAATACAACGGTGCGACCGTGCCGGCGATGACCCGGATCCGCGGGCTGTACGAGCGCGCCACCGGCGCCGAACCCTACAAGCTCGCACCGAGCTGGGACCGCGCGCGCGCGGCGCTGGATCTGGATCTGCCGATGAACTTCGTCAGCACCAATGACATCATCGGCGGCAATTCCGGCAGCCCGGTGATCAATGCCAAGGCCGAGGTGGTGGGCCTGGTGTTCGACAGCAATATCCACGGCCTCGGCGGTGCCTACTGGTACGACTCGCGACTGAACCGTGCGGTGTCGGTGCATTCGGGTGCGATGATCGAAGCCCTGCGCAAGGTCTATCGCGCCGATCATCTGGCCGACGAGATCCTTGCCCGCTGAGCCGCTGCACTCGATCTGCAACGCAAACGGCCACGCATTGCGTGGCCGTTTGCGTTTGCGGCGGAGCTTCTCGTGCGCGCTTGCCGGCGCAGTCCCAGCACGTGAATACGTATGCAGCGCGGTGCCGCTGCGGCTGTGGCGGCTAAGCTAGCCCCGGCCCGGGCTGACACGGTTCGGACCAATGCAGCCCAAGGGAGGGGTGGCGACGCACGGAGCTCAACAGAATGTTCCGACGTAGCCCTATATCGCGATGCGACCACCAAGCTCGCCCACGCGGCGACTGGCGGCGTAGCGTCTTCCGTCCACTGCACATCGCCGCATGTCCGCATGCCGGCACAACCGCAGCAGCGAAGGGAGCCGTCGCCGATGAGTGGCAAGCCGCAAATGAGTTTCTGGCAGATCTGGAACATGTGCTTCGGCTTTCTGGGCATCCAGTTCGGCTTTGCGCTGCAGGGCGGCAGCATGTCGCGCATTTTCCAGACGCTTGGCGCCGAGAAGGACGCGCTGCCGCTGCTGTGGATCGCAGCGCCGCTTACCGGTCTGCTGGTGCAGCCGATCATCGGTTATCTGTCCGATCGCACCTGGCATCCGATCCTCGGCCGGCGGCGGCCGTTCTTCGTGATCGGCGCGGTGCTGGCATCGATCGCCCTGGTGGCGATGCCGCACTCGCCGACCTTGTGGATGGCGGTCGGCCTGCTGTGGGTGCTGGATGCCTCGATCAATATCAGCATGGAGCCGTTCCGTGCCCTGGTCGCCGACAAGATGCCGGAGGAGCAGCGCTCCTACGGGTTCGTGGTGCAGACCCTCATCATCGGTATCGGCACCTGGGTCGCCAGCAATCTGCCTTGGTTCGTCACCCTGATGGGCGTTTCCAACCAGGCCGAGCTGGGCGTGGTGCCGCCCTCGGTGCAGATCGCCTTCGCTATCGGCGCCTTCGTTTTTTTGGCGAGCATCCTGGTGACTGTGTTCACCACGAGCGAGGACCCGCCCGAGGACATGCAGCAGTTTATGGATGAGCGCAAACGCGGCAATCTGGTGGTCGACATCGTGCGCGACATCATCAATATGCCGAAGCAGATGTTGAGCATCGGCATCGTGCAGTTCTTCAGCTGGCTGGCGTTCTTCAGCATGTGGAGCATGGCAACGCCGGCGTTGACGGACCACGTGTTCAAGGCGCCAGCGCCTGATCCTTCGGCCTTCGATATGGGCATCGCGGCGCAGGCGGAAGCCTTCGGCTCGGCCAACGCTGCGTTCCAGAACGCGGCTGATCTGGTCGGCTCCTACATGGGCTACTACGGGCTCTCATCGATGGCCGCGGCCCTGCTGCTGGCGCTGTATGCCTCGCGCCATGTGTTGAACCGGCGGCTGGTGCACTGCGTGTCGCTGCTGCTCGGTGGCGTCGGCTTTCTGTCGATGGCGGTGGTGCCGTCGCCGGCCTGGTTGATCGGCTCGTTCGCACTGGTCGGCATCGCCTGGGCCAGCATCCTGTCAATGCCCTACGCGTTGCTGTCGAGCGTGGTCGAGCCAAAAAAGATGGGCGTCTACATGGGCATCTTCAACATGTTCATCGTGATCCCGCAGATCGTTGCCGCCACTGCGCTGGGCGCAGTGCTGCGTTTGCTGTTCGACAACCAGGCGATCTACGCGCTGCTGATTGCCGGCGGCAGTCTGGTGCTTGCGGCGATGTGCCTGGTGTTCGTGCGTGAGCCGCGCGCTGCCCTGGTGGCTGCGCCCGCGGCCGCGCACTGAAATCCCCAACCTGAAACTGTCCATCCGGGGCGTCAGCGCGCCCGCACTGGAGTTGCCCATGCAGATCCGAACGCTCGCTCTCGCGACCGCATTGACCCTTCTCGCCGCCTGCACCAGCGAGGTGTCCACGCAGCAAGCGGCTTCACCAGCGACATCGAACGTCGCGACCGTCGACCGATTTATCGGCACGACTGAACCGTTTGCCTCAGAAACCGTGTACTTCGTGGTTACCGATCGCTTCGTAAACGGCGATCCGAGCAACGACCAACGCGAGCAGGGCGGTGCGCACCGCACCTTCGATATCCCGCTGAAGTGGAACGATGGCCGCACCGACAACATCGGTTATCTCGGCGGTGACTTCCGCGGCATCCTCGACCACGCCGACTACATCCGCGAGATGGGTTTCTCGGCGCTGTGGATCACGCCGATCGTCGACAACCCGGATGAGGCCTTCACCGGCGGCGACGAGATCACCCAGACCAGTTTTCTGACTGACCGCGGCAAGTCGGGTTATCACGGCTATTGGGCGAAGAACTTCTACGTGCTGGACGAACACCTGCCGAGCGAAGGCCTCGACTTCCGGGCCTTCACCGCGTCGATGAAGGATGCGGGCCTGAAGATCGTGCTCGACATCGTCGCCAATCATGGTTCGCCGGCCTGGTCGATGCCGGTCGATCAGGCCGAGTTCGGTCGCCTGTACGGGGCCGACGGCAGCCTGATCGCCGACCACGGCAATCTGCCGCCGGACCAACTCGATCCGGCCAACAACCCGCTGCACGCCTTCTACAACGTCAAGCCTGATCTGGCCCAGCTCGGCGATTTCAATGAGGACAGTCCCGCCCTGATGGAGCATCTGGTCGGCGCCTATCTGCAGTGGATCGAACAGGGCGCGCATGCCTTCCGCGTCGACACGGTGCGCCATGTGAAGCCCGAGTTCTGGCGTGGCTTCAGCGAGCGCATCCGCGCCCGGCATCCGGGCTTCTTCATGTTCGGCGAAGTGTTCGACTACGAGGCCGCCAAAACCGCGATCTATACCCACCCCGAGAACGGAGGCATGAGCGTGCTCGACTTCGCGATGAAGAAGGCACTGCTGGAAGTGTTCGAGAAGGATGGCTCGGACTTCGCCGCGCTGGCGCCGACCCTGTTCCTGAAGGACGGCCCGTATGCGAACCCGTACGAGCTGATGACGTTCTACGACAACCACGACATGGCGCGGATGGATGCGTCGGATGCGGGTTTCATCAATGCCCACCACTGGCTGTTTACCGCGCGCGGCATTCCGGTCATCTACTACGGCTCGGAGTCGGGCTTCGAGCGCGGTGCGGTGGAGCACAACGGCAACCGCAACTACTTCGGCGTCGAAGGCATCGAGGCTGCGCGCAATCATCCAATACGCCAGGGGCTGATCCGCGTCGCCCAGCTGCGCGCGCGCCTGCCGGCGCTGCAGCGCGGTCTACAGTTCACGCTCAAGCTCGAGGGCGATGAGGCGGCGTTCTATCGCGTGCTGCAGGCCAACGACGCGAACCAGACCGCGCTGGTCCTGCTCAACAAGTCAGCGGAGCCGCGTGCGATCGCGCTGGGCCGTGACCTGCAGCCCGGCGAGTGGAAGGATGCCGAGAGCGGTGAGGTGATCACGCTCGGCCGCGAGGCACGCATCGAGGTGCCGGCGAATGGCCTGCGTGTGCTGCTGTGGGAGGCGCCGCTGACGGATTCCGCGCTGCTCGAAGCGCTGCGCGCGCAGGCGGGCTGAGGTTCTGTCCTCCTGATCCCTCCTTGTGGGACCGGGGCTTTCAGTGAACTCGCATGGCCGCATGCGTGCGTAGGCGAGTTCGGCTCCCCTCTCCCCTGGGAGAGGGGCTGGGGGTGAGGGCGGGGTGTTGGACTGACTTACCAAGCGCAAAGCATCGCTGTTGACGTCGCACTGAGCGGTTGAGCTTCGCCCGGCCCTCTCCCCAACCCCTCTCCCGCGGGGAGAGGGGCTTCCACACGCAGCTTGGGCCAAGCGCAGAGCGGCCCAAGATCGCGTGAGCGATGCGTGCGGGCGCATCGAAGTCTGTGATGAGGCGTCCGGAGCTCAGCGATGAGACGCGTGGAACCTTGCGCTGTTGGCACGCGCCTGCGACTTGTCCCAACCTACCTGCTTCGAAGGGTCTGTCTGGTCTCAATGCCCGTTGCCGTTCGCGCTCTTGAAGCGATCCGCAATCGGCTGCACCGCGCCCTCGAAGCGTTCCTTCAGCAGCGGCTCGGGCAGCGGCTCGAACTCGATCACCGGTTCCGCTGCCGGGTGGCTGGGCAGGTGGTCTAGCAGGTGGCGGATCAGGTTCAGGCGGCCGCGACGCTGGTCGTTGAAGTCGACCAGCCACCACGGCGAATGCGCGCTGTGGGTGGCGCGGAACATGGCTTCGCGGGCGTTGCCGTACTCGGCGTATTTCTGTCGCGCGGCCAGGTCGACCGGGCTCAGCTTCCAGCGCTTCAAGGGGTCCGCAGCGCGCTCGGCGAAGCGTTCTTCCTGCAGGGCCTGATCCACCGACAGCCAGTACTTGAACAGCAGCACGCCGTCATCGACCAGCATCTTCTCGAACGCCGGCGCCTGGTTCAGAAAGCGCTCGTACTCGACGGCGCTGCAATAGCCCATCACCTTCTCGACGCCGGCGCGGTTGTACCAGCTGCGGTCGAACAGCACGATCTCACCGCCGGCGGGCAGCTCGGACACGTAGCGCTGGAAGTACCACTGGGTGCGCTCGCGGTCGCTGGGTTTGGGCAGGGCCACCACCCGGCAGGCGCGCGGATTCAGCGTGTTGGCGATGGCATTGATCACGCCGCCCTTGCCGGCGGCATCGCGGCCTTCCAGCAGCACGACCACGCGGGTGCCGGTGTTCTGCAGCCACTGCTGGACCTGCACCAGCTCGCGCTGCAGCGGTTTGAGCAGTTCTTCGTAGTGCTTCTTGTTGGTCTTCATCGGCCGCCTGCCTTCGCGCTGGGAGCTCGATTGTGGCGACTTGTGCGTCCGCTGGGCAGCCCGGCGTCTTCCTACTGGCCGAGCAACTTCAACTCATCGACCTGGGCTTCGCGGGTCAGGCTCTGGATCAGCTCGCCGAGATCCCCCGCCAGCACTTCCGGCAGGCGATACAGGGTCAGGTTGATGCGGTGGTCGGTGATCCGGCCCTGCGGAAAGTTGTAGGTGCGGATGCGCTGGCTGCGGTCGCCCGAGCCTACCTGCAGGCGGCGTGATTCGGCCTGGGCCTGGGTCTGCTTGCTGCGCTGCTCGTCGAGCAGTCGCGCCTTCAGCAGGCTCATGGCGCGTGCGCGGTTCTTGTGCTGGCTGCGCTCGTCCTGGCACTCGACGACCATGCCGGTGGGCAGGTGGGTGATACGGATCGCCGAATCGGTCTTGTTGACGTGCTGACCACCGGCGCCGGAGGCGCGAAACGTGTCGACTTTCAGATCGCCGTCGCGGATCTCGATTTCGTCGATCTCGTCGAGCTCGGGCAGGATCGCGACCGTCGCCGCCGAGGTGTGGATGCGGCCCTGGCTTTCAGTGTCCGGTACGCGCTGCACGCGGTGGGTGCCGGATTCGAATTTCAGTGCCGAGAACGCGCCCGCGCCTTCGACCCGCGCGATGACCTCCTTGAATCCGCCGTGTTCGCCCTCGCTGGCCGACAGCAGCTCGACGCTCCAGCGCCGGTTCTCGGCATAGCGCGAATACATGCGGAACAGATCGCCGGCAAAAATCGCCGCCTCGTCACCGCCGGTGCCGGCGCGGATCTCCAAGAAGATGTTGGCCTCGTCGCGCGGGTCACGCGGCAGCAGCAGCAGGCTCAGCGATTCGTCCAGCTCGGTCAGGCGCGTCTGCAGGCCGGCGATCTCGTCTTCGGCCATCTCGCGCATTTCCGGGTCGGTCAACAGCGCGCGCGCGGCGGCAAGATCGCGCTGCACACCCTCGTGCTCGCGCAGGGCGCGGGCCAGCGGTTCGAGCTGGGCGTACTCGCGCGACAGCTCGCGGAAGCGCTTGGGGTCGGCGGCGGCGTCCGGCGAGGCCAGCAGCAGGCCGACCTCTTCGTGGCGCTCAGCCAGTGCGTCGAGTTTCTTGCGGATGCTGGGGCTCATGGGGGGCCTTGTCGGTCGACAGCTCGGCGCTGTCCTCCGCTGCGGGTTCAGCGCCGGCGAACAGTTGCTCGGCGGCGCGGAACAGCTCGACATCGCCGCGCTGCGCGGCGGCGCGCAGGCTGGCGGACGGTGCGTGCAGCAGCTTGTTGGTGAGGGTATTGGCGAGATAGCGCAGGGCGTCTTCAGGCGGCTTGCCTTGGGCGATCATCTGTTCGGCCCGCGCCAGCACGGCGTCGCGCTCGCGTTCGGCGTGGGCCCGGATCGTGCGGATCAGGCCCTGGCGATCGGCGGCACGCCACCAGCCGAGGAAGTGCTCAACCTGCAGATCGACGATTGCTTCGGCCTGCTGTGCGGCCTCGCGGCGCGAGCGCAGATTGTCTTCGATGACCTGGTCCAGATCGTCGACGGTGTACAGGAATACGTCTTCCAGCGTGGCGACGTCTTCGGCGATGTCGCGCGGCACCGCAAGGTCGAGCACGAACATGGGCCGATGCCGCCGTACGCGCAGCGCATGCGCAAGATCTGCGCGGTACAGAATCGGCTCGCGTGCGGCGGTGGCCGAGATCACGATGTCAGCCTCGGGCAGGTGTTTGCGCAGGTCGTCGAGACTGAGCGCGTAGCCGCCGATGCGGCTGGCCAGGGTCTGCGCGTTCTCCAGCGTGCGGTTGGCCACCAGCAGCCGGCGCGCTTTCAGCTCAACCAGATGGCGCGCGGCGAGCTCGATGGTTTCGCCGGCGCCAATCAGCAGCACGGTAGCTTCGCGGATGTCGGTGAACACCTGCTGCGCCAGGCGCACGCCGGCGAACGCGACCGAGACCGGATGGGCGCCGATGCCGGTATCGGTGCGCACCCGTTTGGCGACCGCGAAGCCGTGTTGGAACAGCCGATCGAGCCCGGTGCGCAGGCCGCCGGCATCGTGCGCCAGCTGCCAGGCATCCTTCACCTGGCCGAGGATCTGCGGTTCGCCAAGCACCAGTGAGTCCAGCCCGATCGCCACCCGGAACAGATGCCGCACCGCGGCGGCGTCCTCATGCTGGTACAAGCATTGACGCAGTGTTTCGCCGTCCAGGCCATGTGTCTCGGCCAGCCAGCGCGCCGGTTCGCCTTCGGCGCCGGCGGCGACACAGCAGTAGATTTCCGTGCGGTTGCAGGTCGATACCAAGGCCGCTTCTTCCACCCCGGGCCGGCGCAGCAGTGCATGCAGCGATTGCGCATGACGGTCAGCCGCGAACGCCACCTTCTCGCGCAGGGCGACCGGTGCCGTTTGGTGGCTCAGGCCCAGCGCCAGCAGGCGGCGCTGCGGTCGGTCGGAAGGGGGGTTCGGGTACACTGCCGCTCGTATTCCGGCCCGGCGCGCCGCAGCCTGCGGCGCGCTCCGGACTCTCACGTGAAGGTCGATGAAACGCTCCGCATTCTACCTGCTGCTTGTGCTGGCGTCGGCGCTGCCGGCGATGTCCGCCCAGGCTGAACCCACCCCGCCGGCAGCGCCCTTGCTGGGCGATGCGCTGCGGCCGCTGCTGGAAGGCGAGTTCGCCCTGCAGGAGGGCGACTCGATCGCCGCGGCCCAGGCTTACGTCTCGGCCGCGCAGCTGTCGGATGACCCCGCCGTGGCCGAGCGCGCGGCGCGGGTCGCCCTGCTGGCCGATGAGCGCCTGCTGTTGGCCGAAGCATTGAAGCGCTGGCGCAAACTGGCGCCCGAGTCGCTGCCCGGTCGGCAGTTCGAGTTGCTGGCCCTGATTCGCGAGCAGCGATTCGATGACGCCGCCGAGGGCTTGGCGGAGCTGATGGATGAGGGTGAGGACGCGCGCCGTCTCGGTGTGCAGGCCCTGGCCGGCAGCGGACGCGATGCGCTGCCGACCCTGCAGCTGCTGGTCGAGTACCCGGATCTACCGAACGACTTCGCGCTGTGGGTTGCCTTGGGCGGCCTGGCTCAGCAGTGGGGCTCGGCCGAACTGAGCACGCGCATTCTTCAAATCGCTGCCGAGCGCTTTCCGCAGGATCGCCGCGTCGGCCTGTGGCGGGCCGAAGTGCTGCTGCGCCAGGATCAGAAGGACGAAGCGGCACAGGCGTTGGATGCGGTGATCGGGCTCGGCCTCAAGGAAATTCCCGATCGTCTGCGCGCGGCCTCCCTGCTCGACGGTTTGGGTCAGACCCAGCGCGCTGCGGAACTGCTGGGTGAAGGCGTGCAAAGTGATGCCACGTTTGCGGGCCGCGCCGCCTACCTTGCGCGCATCGGCGAATCGGGTGCGCTGGAGGCGCTGTACAGCCTGATCAAGGCCGATGCGATCACGGCGATCGACCCTGCCCTTGGCGCAGCCGCGGTGGTGTTCGATGCCGGGATCAGCGACGACCGGCGCTTCCTGCTGGGCCAGATCGCCGAGGTGCTTGAGCGCGACGAGGACGCGCTGGGCTGGTACTCAGCGGTGAATGATCCGACCCGCATCCTGTCCGCGCAGCTGCGCATTGCGGTACTGCACGAGCAGGCGGGGCGTCAGGACGAGGCGGTCGCGGTGCTGCGCGAGGCCCAGGCCAGCGACACCGAGGACGGCGAATCCTTGCGCAACGCCTTCCTGCTGGAGGGTGAGCTGCTCAATCGTCGCGGCCAGCTCGAGCCTTCGATCGATGCGCTCAACCGCGGCCTGCAGATTTTCGAAGGCGACCGCGCCCTGCTGTACGCGCGCGCGCTGACCTACGAGCGCATCGACCGCGTGCCGGAGGCGATCATCGATCTGCAGGTGCTGGTAACCGAAGACCCCGACGATGCAGACGCGCTCAATGCGTTGGGCTACACCATGGCCGATCGAACCGAGGATCACGAGGAAGCGCTGGGCTATATCCAGCGGGCGCTTGAGCTTGCGCCCGAGCAGCCGGCGATCCTCGATAGCATGGGCTGGGTGCTCTACAAACTCGGGCGCCTGGAGGAGTCGCTGGACTATCTGCAGCGCGCGTTCGCCGCTCAGGAAGACGCCGAGATCGCTGCGCACATCGCTGAGGTGCTGTTGGCATTGGGGCGCGATGCCGAAGCACGCGAGATCTGGCAGAAGGGCGCAGCGCTGGATGCCACCAATCGCGCCATCCAGCGTCTGCGTGAGCGGCTCGGCGCATGACCTGCTTGAGAGTTGCGGCGTTGCTGTTGGCGGTCATTGTGGTCGCCGGCTGCGCGCGAGCGCCCATTCGCGGAGCGGACTCGGAGCTGCTGGCTGCGCAGGCCGGGCGCGAAGCTGCGCTGGTCGCACAGTCGGACTGGCAGTTGAGCGGCCGGATCGCGATTTCAGGCGAGGGTGACGGCGGCAGCGGCCGGCTCGATTGGGCACAGCGCGGCGATGATTTCATCATCCAGTTCAGCGCGCCGGTATCGCGGCAGAGCTGGCGCCTCAGCAGCGATGCCGGCGGCGCATCGCTGCAGGGCCTGGAGGGCGGCGATCTGTACGGCCCCAGCGCCGAGGATTTACTGCAGCAGGCGACCGGCTGGTCGATGCCGGTGCGGCAACTGGTGGCCTGGGTCCGTGGCGCGCGCGCGCGCGGTGCCGCCGATATCGCCTTTGGTGGCGACGGCCTGCCGGCCTTGATCAACCAAGCCGGCTGGCGGATCGAGTATCGCGGCTGGGACGAGGCGGCCCAGCCTGCATTGCCGACCCGCGTGTTTGCCGAATCGGGCGGTCGACGCGTGCGGCTGGTGGTGGATCGCTGGGGCCCGAACGATGGCTGAGCGCGGCACGCTGCGGCTGCCGGCGCCTGCGAAGCTCAACCTGTTTCTGCAGATCGTCGGGCGTCGTGCTGATGGCTATCACCTGCTGCAGACTGTGTTCCAACTCATTGATCTGGCGGATGAGGTTGAGCTCAAGTGGCGAGCGGACGGACGTATCGAGCGGCTTTGCGGCGCTGAAGGTGTCGGCGTCGAGCAGGACCTCGCAGTGCGCGCCGCGCGCGCATTGCAGGCCGCTAGCGGCTGTTCCTTCGGAGTCGATATCCAGGTCCACAAGCGGATCCCGATGGGCGGTGGTCTGGGCGGCGGCAGTTCGGACGCGGCCAGCGTATTGCTCGGCCTCAATGCGCTGTGGGGGCTCGGCCTCGGGCTGGACGTGCTGGCGGCGATCGGGCTGCGCTTGGGGGCAGATGTTCCGGTCTTCGTGCACGGCCGGTCCGCGTGGGCCGAGGGCGTCGGCGAATGCCTGCAGCCCTTGAGCCTTGGCGACAGTGCGTATCTGGTGCTCGATTCCGGGGTTTCGGTGCCAACTTCGGAGCTGTTCCAAGCACCTGAATTGACACGGGATGCGCCCCCCGCGACAATTGCGGGCTTTGTTTGCGGGGCTGAGCGCGGCAACGCGTTCGAAAGCCCGCTGGTGGCGCGTTCGCCGCGTGTTGGCGCGGCGCTCGCGGCGCTCAGGCAGGTCGGCGCTGGCAGCGCATGGCAGGTGGGTTTGAGCGGTACCGGCGGCTGCTGCTTTGCGCGCTTCGCGCGCCGCAGCGAGGCCGAAGCCGCCCAGGCGATACTGGCTCGATGTTGGGCGGCAGCTGCTCCGGCCCCTGACAGTTGGATCGCCGAGGCCTGCGATGTGTCGCCAGTGCATCGCGCTTTGGGTTTGTAGGGCGGCGCATGCCGCAGTAGGCAGCAAGAGTTCGGTTCGTGTTGGGGCGTCGCCAAGTGGTAAGGCACCGGATTTTGATTCCGGCATTCGCAGGTTCGAATCCTGCCGCCCCAGCCAGTTTCTGTTTCAAGCCTCAGCTGCAGCCCGGTCGGCGCGCGGGGTTCGGTCGGTGACGGGCAGGGCGCTCCTGCTGGCGGCGGCACTAATGCGTTGGGCCGCGGTGGCCCGACCCGATCCTGGTCGACTTGCGCGGCCCCAACAGGTGTTATGTGAATACTGACGGCATTCTTGTTTTCACCGGTAACGCCAACCGGCCCCTCGCCAGCGCGGTCTGCCGTGAGCTGGGTGTTCGGCCTGGAAAGGCCGTCGTCGGCACCTTCTCCGATGGCGAAGTGGCGGTCGAAATCGAGGAAAACGTGCGTCGGCAGGAAGTGTTCGTGATCCAGCCGACCTGTGCGCCGACCGCCGAGAATTTCATGGAGCTGTTGGTGCTGGTGGATGCGCTCAAGCGCGCCTCGGCCGCCAGCGTTACCGCTGTTGTGCCGTACTTCGGCTACGCCCGTCAGGATCGCCGCCCGCGCTCGGCGCGTGTGCCGATCACCGCCAAGGTGGCAGCGCGCATGTTCAGCGCGGTCGGCACCGATCGCGTGCTCACGGTCGACCTGCACGCCGATCAGATTCAGGGCTTCTTCGATATTCCGGTCGACAACGTCTACGCCTCGCCGCTGCTGCTGGCCGATGTCTGGCGCACGCAAGGCACCAAGGATCTGATCGTGGTCAGCCCGGATGTCGGCGGCGTGGTTCGCGCGCGTGCGATCGCCAAGCGGCTGGATGACGCAGACCTCGCGATCATCGACAAGCGCCGACCGCGCGCCAATGTGGCGACGGTGATGAACATCATCGGCGACGTATCGGGCAAGACGTGCGTTCTGGTCGACGACATCGTCGACACCGCGGGCACCCTGTGTGCTGCATCGGCTGCGCTGAAAGAGCACGGCGCGCGCAAGGTGATCGCCTACTGCACGCATCCTGTGCTGTCGGGCGCGGCGATCAGCAACATCACCAACAGCCAGCTCGACGAGCTCGTGGTGACCGATACCATCCCTCTGTCGGAAGAGGCCCGTGCCTGCGGCCGCATCCGTCAGCTCAGCGTGGCCGAATTGCTGGCGGAAACCATCCGCCGGATCGCGTTCGGAGAATCCGTCAGTTCGCTCTACGTGGACTGACCACAGCTGCCCTCCCTGGTCGCGGGGAGGGCAAACCGGCCGTCGCAAGGCGGCTTACTTCCCAAGCAAAGGCAACACAATGGCAACCCAGCATGAAATCAAGGCCACTCTCCGTACGGACGCAGGGAAAGGTGCGAGCCGCCGCCTGCGCCGCACGGGGCAGGTGCCTGCCGTGGTCTATGGCGGCCACGCCGAACCGATCAGCATCGAGATCCACCACAACACCATTTGGCTCGCCTCGGACCATGAATGGTTCTACAGCTCGGTCCTTGATCTGATCGTCGACGGTCAGGTCCAGAAGGTAATTCTGCGTGACCTGCAGCGCCATCCGGTCAAGCCCCAGATCATGCACATCGACTTCCTGCGCGTGTCGGCGGACGAGATCATCCGCGTGCGCGTCCCGCTACACTTCCTGAACCAGGACGTGTCGCCGGCCGGCAAGGCGGGTGGCGTGGTGATCACGCACGAAGTCAACGAGATCGAAGTCGCCTGCTTGCCGGCCGACCTGCCTGAGTTCATCGAGGTCGATCTGTCGGGGCTGAAGGCCGGCGACACCGTCCACCTGTCCGAAGTGAAGCTGCCGGAAGGCATCGAAGTGCCTGAGCTGAAGCTGGGCAAGGAGCACGACGTGGCCGTGGTCATCGCGCGCCTGTCGAAGGTCGCCGAGGCCGAAGCGGTCGCGGCTGCTGCACCCGCCGACAAGAAGTAAGACACACTGCCCTGCCAGCCCAGTGGCTGGCGGGGCATGTCTCGCCGCATGAGCGCGTTGCGATTGATTGTCGGCTTGGGCAACCCCGGCGCCGAGTACGCCCAGACGCGTCACAACGCGGGTTTCTGGTTTGCCGATCGGCTGGCCGAGCAGGCGGGTGTCCGCTTCCGTCACGAGGCGAAACTGCACGGTGAGGCGGTTCGCGCGGACATCGGCAGCGCCAGTCTTTGGCTGCTGAAACCTGCGACTTTCATGAACCGCAGCGGCCAATCCGTCGTCGCTGCGCTCAACTATTTCAAGCTCGAGCCCGAGCAAGTGCTGGTCGCTCACGACGAGCTCGATCTGTCTGTCGGCACCGCCCGGCTCAAGTTTGACGGCGGCCACGGCGGCCAAAACGGCCTGCGCGATCTGTTCGCGCATCTCGGCCACGGACGCTTCCATCGCTTGCGCATCGGCATAGGCCACCCGGGGCAGAAAGACAAAGTCACCCCCTGGGTGCTGGGCCGGCCCGGGCGCGACGACGAAATCTCCATCCAGCGCAGCTTGGACGCCGCCATCGATCAACTGCCGCTGCTTGTGCGCGGCGAGTTTTCGGAAGCGATGAAGCGGCTGCATACTCCCGGGAATCGGGAATAGGGATGCGGGAACGGGGTAGAGCCGAGAGTTCACCCGTGCCGTGGCCTGTTCGAGCGATTCCCCACTCCCCATTCCCGATTCCCGGACACACACCCATGGCCACCAGATGCGGCATCGTCGGACTTCCCAACGTAGGCAAGTCCACTCTGTTCAACGCGCTGACTAAGGCGGGTATCGCCGCTGAAAACTATCCGTTCTGCACGATCGAGCCCAACGTCGGCATCGTCGAAGTGCCGGACACGCGCCTCCAGAAGCTGGCCGAAATCGTCAAGCCGCTGAAGATCCAGCCGGCGATCGTCGAGTTCGTTGATATCGCCGGCCTGGTCGCCGGCGCCAGCAAAGGGGAGGGTCTGGGCAACCAGTTCCTTGCCAACATCCGCGAGACCGACGCCATCGTGAACGTCGTGCGCTGCTTCGACGACCCGAACGTGGTGCATGTCGCGGGTCGTGTCGATCCGATCGCCGACATCGAGACGATCGTCACCGAGCTGGCGCTGGCCGACCTCAGCGCAGCGGAGAAAGCCCTCCAGCGCGAGGGCAAGCGCGCCAAGTCCGGTGACAAGGACGCGCAGAAGCTGGTCGCCCTGATTGAGCGCGTGTTGCCCGTGCTCAACGAAGGCCGTCCCGCTCGCGCGATCGAATTCAGTGAAGAGGACAAGCTGCTGCTCAAGCCGCTGTGCCTGCTCACGATCAAACCGGCCATGTACGTCGGCAACGTGCTTGAAGACGGATTCGAGAACAACCCGCACCTCGACCGGCTGCGTGAGTTCGCCCTTCGAGAGCACGCGCCCGTGGTGGCGGTATGCGCCAAGATCGAAGCCGAGCTCGCCGACCTTGATGACACCGACCGGCAGACCTTCCTCGATGATCTCGGTTTCGAGGAGCCGGGTCTTAACCGTTTGATCCGAGCCGGCTACGACCTGCTCGGTCTGCAGACGTATTTCACGGCCGGGGTGAAGGAGGTCCGCGCTTGGACGATCCACAAGGGCGACACAGCTCCGAAGGCTGCCGCCGTGATCCACACCGATTTCGAAAAGGGCTTCATCCGTGCCCAGACCATCGCCTTCGACGACTTCGTCGCTTTCAAGGGCGAGCAGGGCGCCAAGGAAGCCGGCAAGCAGCGTGCCGAGGGCAAGGAGTACGTGGTCAAGGACGGCGACGTCCTGAACTTCCTGTTCAACGTCTGAAGCGGCAGCCGGCCAAAACTTCTTTCGATCAACCGTTGACAGATCGCTTCGACACGTTGAAAATGCGGGGCTCTCTGTTGGAGGGATACCCAAGCGGCCAACGGGGGCAGACTGTAAATCTGCTGGCTTACGCCTTCGGTGGTTCGAATCCACCTCCCTCCACCACCGTTTGATGCTTCAGCTGGCACCGGCGGGCGGGAGTAGTTCAACGGTAGAACCTCAGCCTTCCAAGCTGATGGTGCGGGTTCGATTCCCGTCTCCCGCTCCATCCAGGCTGGTTTGGGGCAAAATGTTCAGGCGCTTAGGCCCTTCAAGGCCGGGATTGCCGGGCTAGGCAGGTACCCTACCGAGGGATCCTGTGACAAACAAAGCGTGCTCATGTAGCTCAGTCGGTAGAGCACTTCCTTGGTAAGGAAGAGGTCGCTGGTTCGATTCCAGTCATGAGCACCACACTCTGCAGTACCCATCCACACTCTCCGTCTTCTTGAGTTCACCGGGATAGCAAAGTCATGGCCAAGGGAAAATTCGAGCGCACCAAGCCGCATGTGAATGTCGGCACGATCGGTCACGTTGACCACGGCAAGACGACGCTGACGGCGGCGCTGACGAAGGTGGGTGCTGAGCGTTTTGGTGGCGAGTTCAAGGCCTACGACGCGATCGACAAGGCGCCGGAAGAGAAGGCTCGCGGCATCACGATCTCGACCTCGCACGTCGAGTACGAATCGCCGAACCGCCACTACGCGCACGTTGACTGCCCCGGCCACGCTGACTATGTGAAGAACATGATCACCGGCGCCGCGCAGATGGACGGCGCGATTCTGGTGTGTTCGGCGGCTGACGGCCCGATGCCGCAGACCCGTGAGCACATCCTGCTGGCGCGTCAGGTTGGCGTGCCCTACATCGTGGTCTACCTGAACAAGGCGGACATGGTGGACGACGCCGAGCTGCTGGAGCTGGTCGAGCTGGAAGTTCGTGAGCTGCTCAGCAAGTACGACTTCCCGGGCGACGACACCCCGATCATCCACGGTTCGGCGCTGAAGGCGCTGGAAGGTGACCAGTCGGACATCGGCGTGCCCTCGATCATCAAGCTGGTCGAAGCGCTGGACACCTACATTCCGGAGCCGCAGCGTGACGTCGACAAGACCTTCCTGATGCCGGTGGAAGACGTGTTCTCGATCTCCGGTCGCGGCACTGTGGTGACCGGCCGCATCGAGCGTGGCGTGGTCAAGGTCGGTGAAGAAGTCGAAATCGTGGGCATCCGCCCGACGGTCAAGACCACGGTCACTGGCATCGAGATGTTCCGCAAGCTGCTCGACCAGGGCCAGGCAGGCGACAACGCCGGTCTGCTGCTGCGCGGCACCAAGCGCGACGACGTTGAGCGTGGTCAGGTGCTGTGCAAACCGGGTTCGATCAAGCCGCACACCCAGTTCGAAGCTGAGGTCTATGTGTTGTCGAAGGACGAGGGCGGTCGTCACACGCCGTTCTTCAAGGGCTACCGCCCGCAGTTCTACTTCCGTACGACCGACGTGACCGGTAGCTGTGAGCTGCCCGAAGGCGTCGAGATGGTGATGCCCGGTGACAACGTCAAGATGGTTGTGACTTTGATTGCTCCGATCGCGATGGAAGAAGGCCTGCGTTTCGCGATTCGCGAAGGTGGTCGTACCGTCGGCGCCGGTGTTGTCGCCAAAGTCATCCTCTGATACGATAGCGGGCTTGCACCCGGGGGGTGGGACAAAAGCTCCCACCCCCGTCGCTCTTTAACGAAAACCAAGGACCCAGGCCCATGGCGGACCAGAAGATTCGGATTCGGCTCAAGGCGTTTGATCATCGTTTGATCGATCGTTCCGCGAGCGAAATCGTGGAGACCGCAAAGCGGACCGGCGCGCAAGTGCGCGGCCCGATCCCGCTGCCCACGAAGACCGAACGTTACACCGTGCTCGTGTCGCCGCACGTCGACAAAGACGCTCGCGACCAGTACGAGACCCGCACGCACAAGCGCGTGCTCGATATCGTGGATCCGAACGACAAGACCGTGGACGCGCTGATGAAGCTCGAGCTCGCGGCCGGTGTCGACGTTCAGATCAAGCTGTACTGAGGCAAATCCCATGAGCATCGGAATCGTAGGCCGCAAGTGCGGCATGAGCCGGGTTTTCACCGAAGCGGGTGAGTCGATCCCGGTCACCCTGATCGAGGCGACCCCTAACCGCATCGTTCAGGTCAAGACCCCTGAATCGGATGGCTATGCCGCCATCCAAGTCACTGCTGGCGCCAAGCGCGCCGCGCTCCTGAACAAGCCTGAGGCGGGTCACTTTGCGAAGGCAAAGGTTGAAGCCGGTCGCGGTCTTTGGGAGTTTCGAGTTGCTGCCGAGCAAGTCGGCCAGTACGCGATCGGCGCTGAGATCCGTGCCGACATTTTCGCCGAGGGCCAGAAGGTCGACGTCGCAGGTGTCACTAAGGGCAAGGGCTTTCAGGGCACCATCAAGCGTCATGGTTTTACGATGGGTGACGCTACCCACGGCAACTCCCTGTCGCATCGTTCGCCGGGTTCTATTGGTCAGCGTCAGACGCCGGGTCGCGTGTTCCCGGGCAAGAAGATGTCCGGCCACATGGGCTCCGTGAACCAGACCTCGCAGAACGTTATTGTGGTGAAAGTCGACGTCGAGCGCGGCTTGATCGCCGTGCGTGGCTCCATCCCCGGTGCACCTGGCGGCGATGTGATCGTCCGTCCGGCCGCGAAAGCTTAAGGAGCGCAGTCATGGAACTTGCAGTCGTGGGTAGTGCCCAGACAGTGACGGTCTCCGATGAGGTTTTCGGGCGTGAGTACCGTAAGGATCTCGTGCATCAGGTGGTGGTCGCGTATCGCAATGCTGGCCGAGCGGGCACCAAGGCGCAAAAGACCCGCTCAGAAGTGACCGGGACAACCAAGAAATTCAAAAAGCAGAAGGGCGGTGGTGCGCGTCATGGCGACTACCGCGCCCCGATCTTTGTCGGTGGCGGTGTCAGCTTCGCTGCCAAGCCGCGCAGTTTCGAGCAGAAGGTCAACCGCAAGATGTATCGCGGGGCCCTTCGTTCAATTCTCTCCGAGCTCAATCGTCATGGCCGGCTGCTGGTGGTCAACTCGATCGAGCTTGAGCAGCCGAAAACGCAACTGCTGGTCGCGAAGCTGGCTGAGCTTAAATTGGGCAAGCGCCCGCTGCTTGTCACCGAGTCCGGTTCTGAAGGCCTGTATCTGTCGGCGCGTAACATTCCGTATGTGGAAGTGCGTGACGTGCAGGGTCTGGATCCTGTCTCGTTGGTGGCGGCGGATCATGTCGTGGTGACCGTTGATGCGGTCAAGAAGATCGAGGAGTGGCTGGCATGAGCACCGAGCACATCCTAAACGTGCTGCGCTCGCCCCTTATTTCGGAAAAGGGCGCGCGTCTGCAGGAAGTCTCAAACCAGTACGTCTTCGAAGTCGCTTCTACCGCGACCAAGGCTGATGTAAAGGCTGCCGTCGAGCAACTCTTTTCGGTCAAGGTTGAGGCGGTGAACGTCGTCAATGTCAAGGGCAAGACCAAGTCCTTCCGTTCCCGCGCGGGTCGTCGCGGCGATTGGCGCAAAGCCTACGTCCGCTTGGCCGAAGGCCAGTCGATCGACGTTATGGCTCGGGCCTGAGGTAATCAGTCATGGCAGTTATCACTTACAAGCCGACTTCTCCCGGTCGCCGTTCCAAGGTCAGCGTCAGTCGGGATCACCTGTACAAGGGTGATCCGTATGCTCCGCTGGTTGAGGCGCAGTCTCGCACTGGTGGTCGCAACAATGCAGGTCGAATCACCACGCGCCATATTGGTGGTGGCCACAAACAGCACTACCGCATTGTCGATTTCAAGCGAGACAAGGAAGGTATCGCTTCCAAGGTTGAGCGGATCGAGTACGATCCCAACCGCACCGCACACATCGCGTTGCTGTGCTACGCGGATGGTGAGCGTCGCTACATCATCGCGCCGAAGGGTGTTCAGGTAGGCGATCAGCTCATGGCTGGCCGCGACGCCCCGATCAAGGTCGGTAATACCCTGCCGCTGCGTAACATCCCGATCGGTACCACTGTGCATTGCATCGAGATGAAGCCAGGCAAGAAGGCTCAGATCGCGCGTAGCGCAGGCGCCTCGGCTCAGCTGATCGCGCGTGAGCAGGGATACGCCACCCTGCGTCTTCGTTCCGGTGAAATGCGCAAGGTGCCGGCTGACTGCCGGGCCACCATCGGCGAAGTTGGCAACAGCGAGCACAACCTCACGAAGATCGGTAAGGCTGGCGCGAAGCGCTGGCTGGGCGTCCGCCCGACCGTACGCGGTGTGGTCATGAACCCGGTCGACCATCCGCATGGCGGTGGTGAAGGCCGCACCTCGGGTGGTCGCCACCCGGTCACCCCTTGGGGTGTGCCGACCAAGGGCTACAAGACCCGCAACAACAAGCGCACCGAGCAGTTCATCGTGCGGCGCCGGAAGTAATAGGAATAGGTCATGGCACGTTCACTCAAGAAAGGTCCGTTCATCGATCTGCACCTCGCCAAGAAGGTGGAGACCGCAGCGGCCACGAATAACAAGCGCCCGATCAAGACCTGGTCCCGTCGCTCGATGGTTTTGCCGGACATGATCGGTCTGACCATCGCGATCCACAACGGCCGCCAGCACGTTCCCGTGCTCATCAACGAGAACATGGTCGGTCATAAACTCGGCGAGTTCGCCGTCACCCGGACCTTTAAGGGTCATGGTGGCGACAAGAAGTCCGGCCGCTAAGGAGCGATTGCAATGGAAACCCAAGCCATCCTCCGCGGTGCCCGTATTTCCGCCCAGAAGGTCCGCCTGGTCGCCGACCAGGTTCGCGGCCTACCCGTCGACCGTGCCCAGAATCTACTGAAATTCAGTGAGAAGAAGGCCGCGCAAATCGTCCGCAAAGTTCTGCTGTCGGCTATCGCCAACGCCGAGAACAATGACGGAGCCGATGTCGACGATCTGAAGGTCGCCCGCATCTTCGTAGATGAGGGTCCGACCATGAAGCGCTTCCACGCTCGCGCCAAAGGTCGTGGCGCTCGCATCCTGAAACGCACCAGCCACATTACTGTGGTTGTGGGCAACGGCCAGTAATCGGGGACGCACGATGGGTCACAAAGTTCATCCGATCGGAATTCGCCTTGGTATCTCCAAGGATTGGAATTCCAAGTGGTATGCCAACAAGCGCGAGTTTGCCGGCTATCTCGCTGGGGACCTTAAGGTCCGCGAGATGCTTCGCAAGCGCCTGGCGGCTGCCGGCGTCTCCCGTATCCAGATCGAGCGTCCGGCAAAGACAGCTCGAGTGACGATCCACACCGCCCGTCCAGGCGTGGTGATCGGCAAGAAGGGCGAAGACATTGAGAAGCTTCGCAAGGACGTCAGCGCGATCATGGGTGTGCCCGTGCACATCAATGTCGCTGAAGTCCGCAAGCCGGAGCTCGACGCTCAGCTTGTTGCAGAGTCGATCGCCCAACAGCTGGAGCGTCGCATAATGTTCCGTCGCGCCATGAAGCGCGCAGTCGGTAACGCTATTCGTCTTGGCGCTCTAGGCATCAAGGTCAATGTTGCGGGCCGACTCAATGGCGCCGAGATCGCTCGCTCTGAGTGGTATCGCGAGGGTCGCGTGCCTTTGCATACGCTTCGCGCTGACGTTGACTACGGCTTCGCCGAAGCGCACACCACCTACGGCGTCATTGGCATCAAGACCTGGATCTACAAGGGCGAGATTTTCGATTACTCGCAGGTTGGCCAGGAAAAGACTGAAGAGCGTTCCGAGCGGGCTCCCCGCCAGAACGCCAAGTAAGGAATTCACTCATGTTGCAGCCCAAAAGAACAAAGTACCGCAAGGTACACAAGGGCCGGAACACCGGTCTCTCCTGGAATGGTGCAGCGGTCAGCTTCGGTGAGTACGGCCTCAAGGCCACCACCTACGGACAGCTGACTTCCCGCCAGATCGAGGCCGCCCGCCGGACCATCAGTCGCTACGTCAAACGTGGTGGCAAGCTGTGGATCCGCGTGTTCCCTGATAAGCCGATCACCCAGAAGCCGATCGAAGTGCGAATGGGTAGCGGCAAGGGCAACGTCGAGTACTGGGTCGCGTTGATCCAGCCCGGCCGCGTTCTGTATGAAATCGAGGGCATCCCGGAAGAATCCGCGCGCGAGGCGTTTCGCCTGGCGGCCGCGAAGCTTTCGGTCCAGACCTCTTTCGTGACCCGGACGGTGCGCTGATGGATATCAAAGAACTCCGCCAGAAGTCGGCCGCTGACCTGAAGGCCCATCTCCTCGACCTGCGCCGCGAGCAGTTCAATCTGCGTATGCAGAAGGGTAGCGGCCAGTTGACCCAGAGCCACCAGCTGAAGAACGTGCGCCGTGAAATCGCGCAGGTCAAGATGCTGTTGGGCCCGAACTCGTAAGGCGACCGACATGAGCGACAACACCCAGACAACCCGCACCGTCGAAGGTCGCGTGGTCAGCAACAAGATGGATAAGACCGTTACCGTGCTGGTCGAGCGTAGTGTCAAGCACGAGCTCTACGGAAAGTACCTGCGCCGTTCGACGAAGCTTCACGCTCACGACGAAGACAACAGCTGCAAGGAAGGGGACATCGTCCGCGTGGTGGAGTGCCGCCCGTTGTCGAAGACCAAGACCTGGCGCGTTGTTGAAGTCGTCAGTCGCGGCGCCTGATCGCACTCAAGGAGATACGTCATGATTCAGATGCAGTCTTACCTTGATGCGGCAGACAACTCCGGAGCTAAGGAGCTGATGTGCATCAAGGTGCTCGGCGGCTCAAAGCGCCGATACGCCCATATTGGTGACATCATCAAGGTGTCTGTCAAGGACGCCATTCCCCGCGGCAAGGTCAAGAAGGGCGAAGTGTACGATGCCGTTGTTGTCCGCACCCGCAAGGGTGTTCGCCGCGGCGACGGCTCGCTGATCCGTTTCGACGGCAACGCAGCTGTCCTGCTGAACAACAAGCACGAGCCGATCGGCACGCGCATCTTCGGGCCGGTCACGCGCGAGCTGCGCGGTGAGAAGTTCATGAAGATCGTGTCGCTGGCTCCTGAAGTGCTGTAAGGAGAAGCCATGAACCGTATTCGCAAAGGTGACCAGGTTCTGGTGATCACCGGTAAGAACAAGGGTCAGAAGGGCGAGGTTGTGCGAGTGGTCGGTGACCGTCTGCTCGTCTCGAACATCAATCTGATCAAGCGCCACACCAAACCGAACCCCCAGGCCAACCAGCCGGGCGGCATCGTTGAGCGTGAAGCGCCGATCCATATCTCCAACGTCATGCTTTTCAACCCGGCAACGGGTAAGGGCGACCGCGTTGGCTTCAAGGTGCTCGAGGATGGACGCAAACTGCGTGTGTTCCGCTCGAGCGGTGAGGCGATTGACGCCTGAGGAATGTAACGATGAGTACCCGTCTCGAAAAGTTTTACAAGGACGAAGTCGTCCCTAAGCTGATGGAGCGTTTTGGTTACCAGAACGTGATGCAGGTTCCGCGTCTAAGCAAGATCACGTTGAACATGGGCGTGGGCGAAGCCGTAGGCAACAAGAAGATTCTGGAAAATGCCGTCGCTGAAATGGCAAAGGTGTCTGGTCAGAGGCCAGTGACGACGAAGGCTCGCGTGTCTGTCGCCAGCTTCAAGATTCGCGATGGTTGGCCGATCGGCTGCAAGGTCACCCTGCGCCGGGCCAAGATGTTCGAGTTTCTCGACCGTTTCATCAGCATCTCGCTCCCGCGCGTTCGTGACTTCCGCGGTGTGTCCGGTCGTTCGTTTGACGGTCGCGGCAACTACAATATGGGTGTGAAGGAACAGATCATCTTCCCCGAGATCGATTTCGACCAGGTCGACGCGATCCGCGGTATGGATATCGCCATCACCACCACCGCCAAGACCGACGCCGAAGCCAAAGCGTTGCTCGAGTGCTTTCGTTTCCCGTTCCGCAACTGATTCTCGAAGGAATCTATCCAATGGCCAAGACCTCCATGGTCAACCGCGAGATCAAGCGGGCCAAGATTGCTGATAAGTACGCTGCGCGCCGCGCCGAGTACAAGGCGATCATCGCCAGCCCAAAGTCTTCCTACGAGGACAAGGCTGCTGCGCAGGTGAAGCTGCAGAAACTGCCGCGCGATGCGTCGCCCTGCCGCCAGCGCAATCGCTGCGCGCTCACTGGTCGCCCTCGTGGCGTCTACAGCAAGTTCGGCTTGGGCCGCAACAAGCTGCGTGAAGCGACGATGCGTGGCGATGTGCCTGGCCTTCGCAAGGCAAGCTGGTAGACTAAGCGGCTTCCGCTATACCGCCCGAGCCCCCGAAGGCCGGGCGTCCAACTAAAAAATGCCGTTCGCGAAAGCGGATATCGGTGCTACTCAAAGGTGTCCATCAATGAGCATGACTGATCCCATCGCCGACATGTTCGTCCGCATTCGAAATGCGGCGGCTGTTGGCAAGAAGACCGTCCAGATGCCGTCCTCGAATCTCAAGGTCGCCATCGCCAATCTTTTGAAGAGCGAGGGGTATCTTGCCGATGTGCAGGTGATCCCGCATGCCAGCAAACCTGTCCTCGAAATCGCCCTGAAGTATTACCTGGGCAAGCCGGTCATCGAGAAGCTCGAGCGTTTTTCCCGCTCCGGCCTGCGTCAGTATCGCGGCAAGGCTGCACTGCCCCGCGTTCTTGGCGGTCTCGGCGTGGCCATCATTTCAACTTCCAAGGGCGTCATGACCGACTCCCAAGCCCGGTCTGAGGGTTTGGGTGGCGAAGTCCTGGGTCTGGTGGCCTGATAGGAGTTTCCAATGTCTCGCGTTGCCAAGAAGCCCATTCCGTTGCCCAAGGGCGTCGAATTTTCCCAGGATGCCAGCAGCTTCCTCGTCAAGGGCCCGAAAGGCTCGCTGTCGCTCATCAAGCCTGCAGGTGTGGATGTTGTTGTCGAGTCCGGTGAGTTGCGCGTCGCCCCGGCGAATGACGATCTCATCGCCATGGCCGGCACGGTACGTGCGATCCTAGCCAATATGGCAACCGGCGTTTCCGACGGCTACTCGCGGAAGCTCGAGCTGGTCGGCGTCGGCTATCGCGCATCTGTTGCTGGTCGCGATCTCAATCTCAGTCTTGGATTTTCCCACCCGGTCGTGTTCAGTGCGCCGGAAGGGATCACCATCGAGACCCCGACCCAGACCGAGATCCTGATTCGTGGTGCTGACAAGCAGGCCGTAGGTCAGGTCGCAGCCAAGATTCGCGCCTTCCGCCCGCCGGAGCCTTACAAGGGCAAGGGTGTGCGTTATTCGGGCGAGAAGATCGTGATGAAGGAAGCGAAGAAGGCCTAACGCGGTTCCGCTTGCAGCGACGGCCTCTGGCCTCGCTGCCCTCCGCCTTCCGCCTTCAAGGAAAAAACCATGGAAAAGAAAATTGCTCGTCTCCGCCGCGCCAAGACCACGCGCTCGCACATCCGCGAGCTCGGCGCTGCTCGTTTGTCTGTTTCCCGCACCGGCCAGCATATCTACGCGCAGCTCTTCACGGCCGATGGTTCCAAGGTGTTGGCGTTCGCCTCGACACTTGAGTCGGAGGTCCGCGAGGGCCTGACAGGACTGAAGAACAAGGACGCGGCTTCGCGCGTTGGGTCGGTGATTGCCAAGCGTGCTTTGGCTGCAGGTATCGAGGCGGTCGCCTTTGACCGCTCGGGCTTCCGCTACCACGGTCGCATCAAGGCCTTGGCCGATGCGGCGCGTGAGGGTGGCCTGAAGTTCTGATCCCCGCTTTGGTGGGGTGTGGCACCACAACAACAAGCGGCCCTAGTGCCGTAATCATCGAGAGATACCAATGAGCACGAACGATCGCGACAACAGCGACGGCATGCTGGAGAAGCTGGTTGCTGTCAATCGCGTCTCCAAGACCGTCAAGGGCGGCAGGCAGTTCACCTTCACCGCGTTGACTGTGGTGGGAGATGGCGCTGGCCGTGTCGGCTTCGGTTACGGCAAGGCGCGGGAAGTGCCGGTCGCGATCCAGAAGTCGATGGAGTACGCACGCAAGGCAATGGTCAGCGTCGAGCTGAACTCGGGAACCGTCTGGTACCCGATCAAGGCCAACCACGGTGCAGCCCGCGTCTACATGCAGCCTGCGTCGGAAGGTACGGGCGTGATCGCGGGCGGGGCAATGCGCGCTGTTCTCGAAGCTGCTGGGGTGAAGAATATTCTCGCCAAGGCCGTTGGATCGCGCAACCCGATCAACCTGGTTCGCGCAACCATCAAGGGTCTGCAGGCGATGCATTCGCCTTCAAAGATCGCTGCCAAGCGCGGCAAGAAGGTCGAGGAGATCACCCATGGCTGATGAAGTGAAGACCGTTACGGTCCGCTTGGTCAAAGGTCTGCGTGGCACGCAGGCGCGTCACCGCTTGTCGGTCAAGGCGCTTGGCCTGCGCAAGTTGAATGATGTTCGCGTGCTCAAGGATTCCCCGAGCGTGCGCGGCCTCATCAACACTGTCTATTACCTGGTCCGCGTCGAGCAGTAAGCGGAAACCTTGGAGAACACCATGCGTCTCAATACACTTTCGCCCGCTGATGGCGCCCGCAAGGATCGCGTTCGCGTCGGTCGCGGGATCGGCTCCGGCCTCGGTAAGACCTGCGGCCGCGGTCATAAGGGGCAGTTCGCGCGCGCCGGCAAGGGTAAGGTTAAGGCAGGTTTTGAAGGCGGTCAGATGCCGCTTCAGCGCCGCCTGCCGAAGGTCGGCTTTCGATCAAAGATGAAGGACGATGTTGGTCAGGTGTTCCTGTACCAGCTCGCTCTGATTGCCGGCGACGTGATCGATTTCCCCGCGCTGCAGGCCGCCAATCTGGTGTCCTCGCGCGCTCGCACCGCCAAGATCGTCAAGAAGGGCGAGTTGGACAGGAAGATCGTAGTGCGTGGCCTCACCGCCACCGCTGGTGCCAAGGCAGCCATTGAGGCTGCCGGCGGATCGGTGGAGTAAACCGTGGCCCAGTCGAACATCGCGGGTGCAAGTTCCCTGGCTGCTCTGGGGCGGCTGACTGAACTGCGTCAGCGCCTGCTGTTCGTGCTCGGCGCGCTGATCATCTACAGGTTCGGCACGTTCGTGCCAGTCCCTGGCGTCAATCCTGACGCCATGGTCGCCCTGATGCAGGATCAGGGCGGCGTGGTACAGATGTTCAACATGTTTTCTGGTGGTGCGCTCGAGCGACTGAGCGTATTTGCTTTGAACGTGATGCCCTACATCTCAGCGTCGATCATCGTGCAGCTGTCTTCGCAGATCTTCCCCTCGCTCCAGCAGCTGCGTAAGGAAGGCGAGAGCGGACGTCGCAAGATCACTCAGTACACCCGAATTGGAACAGTGCTGTTGGCGGTGTTTCAAGCCTTCGGCATCGCGATGGCCCTACAAGGTCAAAGCAGTTCGGTCGGATCGGTCGTCTTTAACCCCGGTCCCGGGTTCGTGTTTACCGCTGTGATCGCGTTGACCGCCGGCACATTGTTCCTGATGTGGTTGGGTGAGCAGGTGACCGAGCGAGGTATCGGCAACGGTATCTCTTTGATCATTTTCGCCGGTATCGTTGCGGGGCTGCCGGGAGCTGTTATCTCCACACTGACTCAGGTCAGCGAGGGTTCCATGCACCCGCTGACTGTGATCGTCCTGTTTGCCTTGGTTCTTGCGGTTACTGCCTTCGTGGTGTTTGTCGAACGCGGACAGCGGCGGATCACGGTGAACTATGCGCGTCGTCAGGGCGGCCGTCAGGCCTACATGAATCAGAGTTCTCATCTGCCGTTGAAGCTGAACATGGCGGGCGTGATTCCAGCGATCTTTGCCTCTAGCCTGATTCTGTTCCCGGGCACGGCTGCTACTTGGTTTGGTGATGCGGGCGGTATCGGCTGGTTGGTGGATCTCTCGGCGGCTCTGTCTCCTGGTGAGCCGCTGTATCTCGTGCTCTACGGCGCGCTGATCATGGGCTTCGCCTTCTTCTACACCGCGTTGGTCTTCAATTCTGAGGAGACCGCCGAGAACTTGAAGAAGTCTGGGGCGCTGATTCCGGGCATCCGCCCGGGTAAGGCAACAGCGGACTATGTTGATGCAGTGTTGACGCGTCTGACGCTCGCCGGTTCAATCTACTTGGTGGCGGTTTGCCTGCTGCCTGAGATCCTGCGCCTCGGCTGGTCAGTTCCGTTCTTCTTCGGCGGTACATCGCTGCTGATCGTGGTTGTTGTCGTCATGGATTTCATGGCCCAGATCCAGGCTCACCTGATGTCCCATCAGTACGATAGCCTGCTGAAGAAAGCCAATCTGAAGGGCGGCCCGCGCGCCGGCTTCTCGCGCGGGTAGTTGACGGCCAGCTTGGGGCTTCGAAGCCTGAGGCAGGAGTAGACAACGCCGGAGCACGGGCACCATCTCCCCGTGCCGTTTCAGGGGTGCCGTGGTATTGGCACCCTGGGACTTTATTTGTCCTCGAAGCCAACGTATACTTTCCGATTCACCGCGCAATACCTTGTTGGAGATCGCCTCATGGCGCGCATCGCAGGTGTCAACCTTCCCGTCCAGAAGCATGTCTGGGTGGGTCTTCAGAGTATTTTTGGAATCGGCCGTACGCGGTCGAAAAAGATCTGTGCGACTGCCGGGGTCACCCCGAGCACCAAGATCAAGGATCTCTCCGAGTCCGAAGTTGACCGCCTCCGTTCGGAGGTTGGCAAGTTCGTGGTCGAAGGTGATCTTCGCCGCGAAGTCGGTATCAGCATCAAGCGTCTGATGGACCTGGGCTGCTACCGCGGTCTGCGTCATCGCCGTGGCCTGCCGATGCGCGGTCAGCGTACCCGCACCAACGCCCGCACCCGCAAGGGTCCGCGCAAGCAGATGAAGAAGTAAGGATCGGTCATGAGCAAGCAGGCTCCCGCCAAGGGAAAGAAGAAGATCCGCCGCGTCGTTACTGACGGCATCGCCCATGTCCAGGCGTCCTTCAACAACACGATCATCACGATCACTGACCGCCAGGGTAACGCCCTGAGCTGGGCCACCTCCGGTGGTGCTGGTTTCCGTGGTTCGCGAAAGTCCACTCCGTTCGCCGCACAGGTCGCTGCTGAGAAAGCGGGGCGAGTGGCTCTGGAGTACGGCCTGAAGACCCTTGAAGTTCGCATCAAGGGCCCGGGTCCGGGTCGCGAGTCCGCCGTGCGTTCGCTGAACGCGGTCGGCTACAAGGTCACCAACATCATCGACGTCACGCCGATCCCGCATAACGGCTGTCGCCCGCCGAAAAAGCGCCGCGTCTGACGCACGGCTCCAGGAGTTACAGATCATGGCACGTTACATCGGCCCCACCTGCAAGCTCGCTCGTCGCGAGGGTGCAGATCTCAGTCTTAAGAGCCCGGCGCGTGCGCTGGATTCGAAGTGCAAGCTGGAGCAGAAGCCTGGCCAGCACGGCGCCGCCCGCAAGGGTCGCCTGTCTGACTACGCGGTGCAGCTCCGCGAGAAGCAGAAGGTCAAGCGCATTTACGGCCTGCTTGAACGTCAGTTCCGCAATGTTTACCGCAAGGCTTCGACCCGTCGTGGCAACACCGGCGAGAACCTGCTGCAGATCCTGGAGTCGCGCCTGGACAACGTGGTCTACCGCATGGGTTTTGCGGTGACGCGTCCGCAGGCCCGTCAGCTGGTCAGTCACTGCGGTGTGCTGGTCAATGGCAAGTCGGTCAATCTGGCTTCGTTCCAGGTCAAGCCCGGTGACGCCATTGCGCTCACCGAGCGCGCCCAGCGTCAGCTGCGCGTGCAGGAAGCCTCCAATCTCGCCCAGCAGATGGACCTTGTCCCGAACTGGATCGACGTTGACAGCAAAAAGTTCAGCGGTGTGTTCAAAGCCGTGCCAGAGCGTTCGGATCTGCCCTCGGATATCAACGAGAACCTGATCGTCGAGCTCTACTCGAAGTAATCCACGGAGAATCGCCGAATGTCCGTTTCCGCCACCCAGGTGCTGCGTCCGCGCGGCATCGGCATTGAACGCATCTCGCACAATCGCGCCAAGGTTGTCGTTGAGCCGCTTGAGCGTGGCTATGGCCACACTCTCGGCAATGCGCTGCGTCGCGTGTTGCTCTCCTCGATCCCCGGCTTTGCCGTGACCGAGGTTGAGATCGACGGTGTCCTGCACGAATACACTACGGTTGAGGGCATCCAGGAAGACGTGCTGGAAATCCTGCTGAACCTGAAGGATGTTGCGTTGCGCATGCACAACGTCGATCAGGCGACGGTCACGCTCAGCAAGCAGGGCGCCGGCGTTGTTCTGGCCGGTGACATCCGCACCGATCACAACGTAGAGATCGTCAATCCCGAGCACGTGATCTGCCATCTGACCAAGGACGTTGCTTTCAGCATGCGTCTGAAGGTCGAGCGCGGACTTGGCTACCAGCCGGCGTCTTCCCGTCGTCGTCCCGACGAAGAGTCGAGGGCGATCGGTCGACTGATGCTGGACGCCTCGTTCTCGCCGGTTCGCCGGGTTGCGTTTGCGGTCGAGAGCGCGCGCGTTGAGCAGCGGACCAACCTCGACAAGCTGGTTCTGGATATCGAAACCAACGGCACCATCGACGCTGAGGAAGCCGTGCGGACAGCCGCTGACATCCTCACCGATCAGCTGTCGGTGTTCGGCGACTTCACCCAGCGTGATCGCGGTGCGGCCAAGCAGACTGCTACCGGTGTTGATCCTGTGCTGCTGCGTCCGATCGACGATCTTGAGCTGACCGTGCGTTCGGCGAATTGCCTCAAGGCCGAGAACATCTACTACATCGGTGATCTGATCCAGCGCACCGAGGTCGAGTTGCTGAAAACGCCGAATCTCGGCAAGAAGTCTCTTACCGAGATCAAGGAAGTGCTGGCCCAGCGTGGCCTGTCGCTCGGCATGAAGCTGGAGAACTGGCCCCCGGCCGGCCTTCAGCAGGGCATGCTCGGCTGATCGAAGCTTTCCATACTTGCTGACGGACCTGAAGGTCCGCGGCAGCCGCGGCCAAGGATGGCCGTTTCGGACCAGCCGCAGTCCATTGTTGCAACGCCTGGATGGCGACAGCGAAATTCAACAGCTCTACTATTGATCAGGAACCTTTCCAATGCGCCACCAGAAATCGGGCCGCAAGCTCAACCGGAACAGCTCGCATCGCGAAGCAATGTTCCGCAACATGTCCGCTTCGTTGCTCAAGCACGAGCTGATTCGCACCACGCTTCCCAAGGCGAAAGAACTTCGTCGGTTCGCCGAGCCGCTCATCACGCTGGGCAAGATCGACAGCGTCGCCAATCGTCGCCTCGCATTCTCGCGCCTGCGCGACAAGGTCGCGGTGGGCAAGTTGTTTGTCGAGATCGGCCCGCGCTACCGCGAGCGTCCCGGCGGTTATTTGCGCATCCTGAAGTGCGGTTTCCGTGCAGGCGACAGCGCGCCGATGGCCTACGTCGAGCTGGTTGATCGTCCGGACGGCGTTGTCGAAGCCGCTGCCGAGTAGTCGGCTGCTGCAAGTATTCTCAGAAACCCTGGCTTCGGCCGGGGTTTTTGTTTTCTGCGCCTTGAACCCTGACGCTCGCGGCGGGTCAATGCGCCACCTGTCACCACATCGAGGCCGAGTGATGAATCCTTTTTCGTGGAGCTATCGGGCGCAGTTCTTCACCGGATTCCTGGTCTGCGCCGGCTTGCTTGGTTTCGCTCTCTACGTGGAGCACGGGATGCTGATGCTGCCTTGCCCTCTTTGCATCCTGCAGCGCATCGCGTTCGTCGTCATGGGGCTGTTCTTTCTTTTGGGGGCGGTTGTTGGTCCGCGGCCCGCTTGGGCCCGGGTCTTCGCCACGGCACTCGTGATGCTCGGGTCGTCAGCAGGTGCCGGAATCGCAGCATGGCATGTCCGCATGCAGCATCTTCCTGCCGACGAGGTGCCCTCCTGCGGCGGCATGGAGCTCAGCTACATGCTGGAGTCATTCCCACTGCAGCAGGTGGTCTCCAAGGTGTTCACGGGTTCAGGCGATTGCGCCAAAGTCGATTGGGCGTTTGCTGGGCTGTCGATGCCGGTGTGGACGCTGTTGTTCTTCATCGCCCTGGGGATCGGCGCAGGCTGGGCCGGACTGCGTCGCCGCGGCTGAGTCCCGTTGAAGTGGCGCGCCATGGCGGTGTGACTGTTTGGATCTGGTCCGAAGCGCCGGCCGCGCGCCAAACCTCCTGTGGCATGATCCTGATGCGTTGCAGCACGCCCCCGGAGTTCCCTATGTCATACGAGCGCCCCCTCGAAGCCGTCAACCTCCCGCTTGATTGGAGCCCTACCAGCTGGCGTGCGCGTCCGGCCCTGCAGCAGCCGCGCTATCCGGATGCGCAGGCTCATGCCGATGCGCTGGCAGACCTGCGCAGGCTGCCGCCACTGGTGACCTCGCTGGAGATCCTCGCGCTTAAGCGGCAGCTGGCGGAGGCTCAAGATGGACAGCGATTTCTGCTGCAAGGAGGCGACTGCGCGGAGAGCTTTTCGGACTGCGAATCCGGACTGATCTCCAACCGGCTGAAGGTGTTGCTGCAGATGAGTGTGGTGCTTGTCTACGGTCTGCGCATGCCGGTGATTCGCGTCGGTCGCTTTGCGGGTCAGTACGCCAAGCCTCGCTCGGCCGACACCGAGGTCAAGGATGGAGTCGAGCTGCCCAGCTACCGCGGCGACATCATCAACTCGCCCGCGTTCACGCCTGAGGCGCGTCGTCCTGATCCTCGCAGGCTGATTGAAGCGCACTCGCGCTCGGCGTTGACCATGAACTTCGTACGTGCGCTGATCGACGGTGGCTTTGCCGATCTGCACCACCCGGAGTACTGGGACCTGGGTTGGGTCAGCCACTCGCCGCTGGCCGAGGAATACCACCGGATGGTGCGTGCCATCGGTGACGGTGTGCGATTCATGGAAACCTTGTCCGGCGAGCACTCGCAGGGTGTGCGTCGCGTCGACTTCTACACCTCGCATGAAGCCCTGCTGCTCGACTACGAGGAGGGGCTGACCCGTGAGGTGCCCCGCAACTGGGGTTGGTTCAACCTGTCGACCCACTACCCCTGGATCGGCATGCGCACCGCCGCTCTGGACGGTGCGCACGCGGAGTACATGCGCGGCATCCGTAACCCGGTCGCGGTCAAGGTGGGTCCGGGGGTAAAGCCTGATGCGCTGCTGCGTCTGGTCGACACTTTGAATCCCGACAACGAGCCGGGGCGTTTGACCTTCATCCACCGAATGGGCGCCGGCAAGATCGCCGCCGAACTTCCGCAGCATTTGGATGCGGTGCGCCGCGAGGGTCGGAAGGTACTGTGGGTTGCTGACCCGATGCACGGCAATACCGAATCCACGAGCAATGGATTCAAGACGCGTCGCTTCGAGAACGTTCGCGGTGAGCTGGAACAGGCGTTCGATCTGCATGCTGCAGCCGGCACTCGGCTTGGCGGAGTGCACCTTGAGCTGACCGGCGAGAACGTCACCGAGTGCACCGGCGGCGCGCGCGACCTGACAGATATCGACCTCGAGCGTGCCTATCGCTCTACGGTTGATCCACGCCTGAACTATGAGCAATCGCTCGAGCTGGCCCTGCTGATCGTGCGCAAGCGCGGGGTGCAGGCGCTGCCGGTGTAGCGGCTCGACTCAACGTGACTTCTGGCGGTTAGTTGGCGGCCCCGGCCGTTCTACCGTGCCGCTGGCCCTGACACAGGGCGGTCCGTTGGGGAAATGCATGGATTCCAGTCGCGCTCGGCGAAGCGCCTGCGCAATTTTGGTGCTGGCTGCCGTGTTCGCGGCAATGCCAGCAGTTGCCCAGCAGCGCACGCTGCCGTCCGAGGGAGTCGCTGAGCGGCCACTGCGCCAGGTCGCCCTGATCAACGCCCGTGTCGTCACCGAACCGGGCCAGGTGGTCAACAATGCCACCGTGTTGATTCAAGACGGCCGCATCGTCGCCGTCGGGCCGATGGTGCGGGTTCCCGACGGTGTTCAACGTCGCGACCTCGCGGGCGCCACGATCTTCGCCGGGTTCGTCGAATCGATCAGCACCCTGGGTTTGCCCAATGACCATCACCGTGGCGGAATCAAGCCCGCTAGCCCGAGCCAGCAGCCGCCGCACGATCAGCAGGCCGAGCTGGCCGGCACGCCGCATTGGAATCGCCGCGCACAGCCCGAGCGCCAGGCGGCTCGCGTGCTGGACTACAAGCCGGCCGATGCCAAACCCTTGCGCGAGCTGGGCTTCGCGGCGGTTCATAGTGCGCCGCAGGCTGGCGTGCTGGCGGGGCAGGGCGCATTGCTGAGCTTGGTCGACAGCGGTCCGCGGCGCGATGCGCTGATCTCCAGTGATGTCTCGCAGGTGTTCGGGTTCGACTTCATGTTTGGCCAGGAGTATCCCGGCTCGCTGATGGGCAGCATTGCCCTGATCAGACAGTCGCTTCTGGACGCGCGGTGGTATGCGGTCGCTTCCGCAGACGCCGCTCAGCGTGCGCAGTTGAACCAGAGCCTGGCCGCGCTGGCGCCCGTGATGAGCGGACGCCAGCCCGTGTTCATGCTGATGGACGACGAACTCGATGCCGGGCGATTCGCTTCGATCCAGCGCGAGTTCGAACTGAATGCGGTGCTGGTCGGCACCGGCCACGAGTATCGCCTGCTGCCGCAGCTGCGCAGCTATGCGCTGCCGATGGTGCTGCCACTGAACTTTCCGGAGGCCCCGGCGGTGGAGCGGCCCGGCATCGCCCTGCAGACCTCATTGGCGGAGCTGCAACACTGGGAACAGGCGCCGGCCAACCCGGCTCGCGTGGAGGCTGCCGGGCTGAAGTTCGCGCTGTCCACGCGCGGCATGAAGGAACCCGCCAAGCAGTTCTGGCCAGCCGTGCGGCGCGCCGTGGCCGCGGGTCTGTCGGAACAGGCTGCACTGCGCGCCTTGACGACTTCACCTGCGTCGCTGCTGGGAGCGTCGAACCAGCTGGGTCGGATTGCGCCCGGGCAGCTCGCGAATCTGCTGGTGGCTGATGAGAACCTGTTTCGCGAGGATTCGGCCCAGCTGTACGAAGTCTGGGTCGAGGGCGAGCGTCATCAGTTGAAACCCCTGCAGGCGCGTGAGCTCGGTGCTGGGTTGGCCGTGCGCTGGCATGCCGATGCGCGCAGCGAGTCGTGGACGCTTGCCGGCAGCGGCGACAGTCGCGAGCTCAAGATCGGCGACTGGTCGCTCAAGCTGAAGCAGCAGGACGGCCGCTGGGTCGGCCTGCCCGAGACTGCGCCGAGCGCATGGCCCACCGGCGCTGCGCGGGTCGAGTTCGCGTTGGCTGAGAACAATGTCGTCGAGGGTTTCGTCGAGACCGCCGACGGTCGGCGCCACGGATTCAGCGCCGAGCGTTCGCCATCGACCGGCGCTTCCGTCGTTGATGAGGCCAAACCTGCCGCCGATGCCCGCGCTGCGATTCCGGCGTTCGCCGGCTATCCGGCCGGTGAGTACGCGCGCGTGACGAAGCCGGAGGCGGCCGCCGAGCTGCTGATCCGCGGCGCCACGGTGTGGACCAACGATGCCGCCGGTGTGCTCGAAGGCGCCGATGTGCGGGTGCGTTCCGGCCGCATCGCCGAGATCGGTCGCGACCTGGCACCCGGACGCGGAGCGCAGGTCGTCGAAGCGGCCGGGCGTCATCTGACCCCCGGCATCGTCGATGCGCATTCGCACACGGCCATCGCCCGCAACGTCAACGAACCCTCGCATGCAGTGACCACCGAGGTTCGCGTGGGCGACGTGCTCGACCCTACCGACATCAACATCTATCGCCAGCTGGCCGGCGGTGTGACCAGCGCGAACTTGCTGCATGGCTCGGCCAACCCGATGGGCGGCCAGAACGCGGTGATCAAACTCCGCTGGGGCGCCGATGCGGCCGGCCTGGTGTTCGCCGGTGCGCCGACCGGGATCAAATTCGCCCTCGGCGAGAACGTCAAGCAGAGCGGCTGGGGCGAGGGTTTCACCACCCGCTATCCGCAGACGCGGATGGGCGTCGAGCAGATCATCCGCGACCACTTTATCGCCGCGCGCGCGTATCAGCAGGCATTGGAGAAGAGCGAGCCCGTACGTCGCGACCTTCGCCTCGAAGCCCTGGTGGACATCCTGCGCGGCGACCGCCGCGTGCACATCCACTCGTATCGACAGGACGAGATCCTGATGTTCGTGCGCCTGTCGCAGGAGTTCGGCTTCAAGGTCGCGAGCTTCCAGCACGTTCTGGAAGGTTACAAGGTGGCGCGCGAGATGGCCGAGATTGGCGCCGGCGCGTCGACTTTCGCCGACTGGTGGGGCTTCAAGATGGAAGTCGCCGACGGGATTCCACACAACGGTGCGCTGATGACCCGCGCGGGCGTGATCACCTCGTTCAATTCGGACAGTGACGAGATGGCGCGGCGGCTCAACATGGAAGCCGCCAAGGCGCTGCGCCACGGCGGCCTCAGCGATGAGGAGTCTTGGAAGCTGGTGACCCTGAACCCGGCCATCCAGCTTGGGATCAGCGATCGGGTCGGCGCGATCAAGCCGGGCATGGATGCCGACCTGGTGCTTTGGTCAGCGCACCCGCTGTCGAACTACGCGCGTGCGGAAACCACCTGGATTGATGGCCGGCGCTACTTCGACCGCAGTGAAGACCAGCAGCTGCAAGCGCAGCTGCTTGCCGAACGCGAGCGCCTGTTGGCTCTGGCGGCCAGCGACCGCCGCGCTAGCGAGGCGTCGAAGCCTGACGCGGAAGCGCCTGCGCCGTCGGTGGACCCGGCCTTGCTTCGGTTGATCCAGGGCGATCGCCAGTGGTTATCGCACTTTGGCGCGCTGCGCGGGCTCTATCACGACGGCGCCGACCTCAACAGCTGCGGGATCAACGACCATGTCCACTAAGCCTGCGCTGCACACCCGGGCAGTCCTCTCCGCGGCGCTGAGTGTGCTCTGCGGCATCACCTTCGCCCAGCCCGGACCACCGGCGCGCCCTGCGACCCAAACCTTCGTGATTGATGGCGGCACAGTGCACACCGTCAGCGGCCCGGCCATCTCGAATGGGCGGGTGCGCATCGAGGGAGAGCGCATCGTCGCGGTCGGCGGAAATGAAGTTTCGCTGGCCGGCGCCGAGCGTATCGATGCCAGCGGCAAGCAGGTTTACCCGGGCTTGATCGCTGCCCACAGCGTGCTCGGGCTGACCGAGATCGGCGCGGTGCGCGCCACCGTCGATGTCGCCGAGGTGGGCCTCAATGCAGCCAATGTGCGGGCTGAAGTAGCCGTCAATGCGGAGAGCGAGCTCATTCCGGTGGCGCGCGCCAATGGCGTGCTGCTGGCCTTGACGGCCCCGCAGGCCAGCGCCAGTAGCGTTATCACCGGCACCTCGGCGCTGATCGAGCTGGACGGCTGGACCTGGGAGGACCTGACCCTGCATGCGCCGGTTGGCCTGCACGTCGTGTGGCCCATCGATGAGACGGAGCCCTGGCTGCCGGCCGAGGTGGCCGAGGCGGCGAAGAAGGCGGTAACCGAGAAGCTGAGCGGTCTGCGCCGCGCCTTCGAGCAGGCGCGCACCTACGGCGCGGCGGCTGCGGCATCCGCGATCGCAACGCCTGACCTGCGACTGGCGGCGATGCAGCCCGCGCTGCAGCGCCAGCAGCCGGTGTTCATGCACGCGGAGGACGCCCAGGCCATCGGCCAAGCGCTGGATTTTGCCGCCGAGTTCAAACTCCGCGTTGTGCTGGTGGGCGGCGCCGAGGCCTGGCGTCTGGTCGATCGCCTGCGCGCCATGGATGTGCCGGTCATCCTCGGCGGCACCCACGTGCTTCCACTGCGTCGGTTCGATCCGGTCGATGTGATCTATGCGCAGGCAGCCAAACTCAAGACGGCCGGCGTGCGTTTTGCGATCGCCACGCCCGGCGATGGGTTTGATACCTCCAATCTGCGCAACCTGCCGTACCAAGCGGCCAGCGCCGTTGCCTATGGCCTGAGCTTTGAAGACGCTCTGCGCGCGATCACCCTGTCACCCGCCGAGATTCTGGGCGTTGCGGATCGCGTGGGCTCGATCGAGGCCGGCAAGCTCGCCACCCTGGTGATCGCCGATGGCGATCCGCTGGAAGCGCGCACTCACGTCGAACGTGCCTGGATCAGCGGGCGCGAGGTCGATCTTTCAAGCCGGCACACGCGGCTGTATGAGAAGTATCGAGGGCGCTAGCGCTCCCTGGGAATGGGGAATCGGGAATCGGGAATCGGGAATCGTTAGAAGCGTAGGCAGCAACACGCGCGAACGATTTCGAGCGACTTGTACTTGATAGCCACAGTGGCCGCGCTAGCCGTTCCGCGGTGTCGCTGCGGGCTTGCTTCCAAACGATTCTCGATTCTCGACGCCCGATTCCCGGCCCCTCAGAAATACGTCCAAAGCTCCCGCGCCTCAGCCAGGTGCGGCAGCGTGTTCCAGCTGCCGAGGCGCAGGCTGTCCGAACCCGGATGGAACTCGCAGATGGCGCTGTTGCGCAGGCTCAGATTGAGCTCGATCGCGCGGGCATTGCTGGTTTCGAGCGCCGCCTGCGCGAACTGCGAGATCACCCCGCCCGAGGTCACCGCGAGCACCGTGCCTGCATTCGAATGCAGACGTTGCGCGGCGGCGTGGGTGCGGGCCTGGAACTCAGACCACCGCTCGGGTACGCCGTCCACGCCGTCTTGCGTCCATGCGTTCAAGGCCGCCAGCAGACCGCGCAGCACGGTGCGCGGGTCGGGCCGCGAGCCGTCGGCGGGCACCTTGAACATGGCCGCGTCGTCGGGCTGGCCGCGCGCGTAGCCATCGATCACGGCGCGATGATCGAACTCGTTGAGGTCAGCATCGGTTTCGGTCGCCGGCAGTTCAATCCCCGCCGACGCGTAGCCTTCGCTCAAGGCTTCCCAGGTTTGCCGATGCCGTCGCATCGCCCCGACCACCACCCGAGCCGGCGGCGGAGCGTGCTGGGCCAGCCAGCGGCCCAGACGGCGAGACTGCTCGTAGCCGGTGTCCGACAACTGGTCGTAGTCAGCCGCTCCGTAAGAGGCCTGGCCGTGGCGGATCGCAATCAGGCTCAAGGATGGAAGCTCTGGGTGAAGCGGATCACGATCGGTTCGGCACTGCCGGCTGGGGTGACGGTGACCTCGAAGTCCAGCTGCTCGTCAGTGCTGCTGATGCGCGGTTCACCGAGATAGTAGATGGCTTCACCTTCGCGCACTTCCCGCATGCGCAGGCTCTGCCGCTGGCCGGCGGGGTTGGTGGCGGCCGCGTCGACGCGCGCGATCGTGGCCACCTGAGTGCCGTCGGCATCGCGCAGCACCGCGATGTTGAGCAGGCCGCGACTGGCCGAGCGCGTGATGCCGCTGTTGCGAGCGACCTCGGGCGATAGCAGGGTGGTCGGCAGCGCGTTGTAGTGAACCGTGTACGGGCCGCGGGTGGTGCTGTTCTGGGCCAATACGCTGCCGGTCAGCAGCAGCATCGTCAGCAGGGCGTGCAGGAAGCGATTGTTGAACATGGCGGCTACCGGGCAGCGGCCCATCGGCGGGCCTGGATGCTCAAGCATAGCGCTCGCACATGCAGGTGGCGTCAGCGCGCCAGCGACAGGCCCAGATCAAAAATCGGCGCAACCACCAGCACTCGCGCCAACAGCAGCAGCAGGATCACCACCATCGGTGACAGATCGAAGCCGCCGAGCGCGGGCATCCGTCGACGAACCGGCGCAAGCATCGGCTCGGTCAGTTGGGCAATCAGCGGCAGGGCGGGGTTGTGCCCCGATGGATTCACGAAGCTCAGAATCGCCCGGACGATGATCAGGATGAAGGCGATATCGATGATCAGCGCGATCGCGCCGGCGAGGCCCAGCACCAGCGATGCCGCCAGACCCAGCGTGATGCCCTGCAGCAGGAACACCAGCCAGACTTTCACCATCACGATCAGCCAGGCGACCAGGGCGGCGGCGGTCTCGAATCGCCCGATCGGCCGCAATACCTGCCGCAGCGGCGACACCACCGCGTGGGTGGCTCGATACACGAACTGGCAGATCGGGTTGTAGAAGTTCGCGCGCGCCAGCGGCAAGGCGACTCGCAGCACGAACAGGGCGGCCAGCATGCCCATGATCACTTCGATCAGAAGAATGCCGGCTTGGGCGAAATAGCTCATGGGTCGTTTTCCGGGGGCTGCTGCGTCAACAACGGTAGTGGGGGCGGGCTCAGGCGCCGGCAAGCGCACGGCCGCGGCGAACCGCAGCATCGACGGCCGCAGCGACACCGGCTTCGAAACCATCGGCCTGGAAGCGGCTGACCGCGGCATGGGTGGTGCCGCCGGGCGACGTCACCCGTCGGCGCAGTTCGGCGGCGTCCTCACCTCCTTCGACCAGCATGCGCGCGGCGCCGAGTGCGGTGTGTCGGGCCAGGGTTTCCGCAGCCTCGCGCGGCAGGCCCTGGGTGACAGCGGCGCTGACCAGGGCTTCAACCAGCAGGAAGAAGTAGGCCGGGCCGCTGCCCGATAGTGCGGTGACTACATCCATAAGGTTCTCGTCTTCGATCCAGACGGTGACCCCGGCACTGCGCAGCACCGCTTCGGCCGCCAGCCGCTGTTCGGCGGTGACGGTGGGCGGCGCATACAGCCCGGTGGCTCCGGCGCCGAGCAGGGCTGGCGTGTTCGGCATCGATCGAACGATGCAGGGCGTACCCAACCATTCACTGAGATGGGCGCAGGGAATGCCTGCGGCGATCGAGATCAGTAGTGCGTCGGTCTTGAGATTCCGCGCCAGCGCTCGACAGACCGGCTCCATCAACTGCGGTTTGACCGCGAGCACCAGCAAATCTGCGCTGGCGGCGATTTCCGCAGCGTCGGCGAAGGCCTGCACCCCGAACTCGGCGGTCAATGCGGCCCGCTGGGCTTCGACAGGCTCGACGACGACGAGGCTGTCGCCGGGCCGGCCCTGTCGGCGCAGACCGGCGATCAGCGAACGCGCCATATTGCCGCCGCCGATGAAGGCAGTCAGGCCGGGAGTCGCAAGTGCAGCGTCGGAAGTGGGCATGCGGGACGAAATCCAGGTCGGGACGACAGGATAGCGGCCTGCGCGCGGATCATTTCGCGCGATGCGCCAATCCCGATGCTCAGTTCGCCACAGCGCGCGGTCCGAACAGGGCACTGCCAACTCGAACCAGGGTGGCGCCCTCGCGAATCGCCAGCTCGAAGTCCTCGCTCATGCCCATCGACAGGGTGTCAATCTGGGGGTGCTCCGCGCGCAGGCGCTCGAACACGCTGCGCAATGCAGCAAAGCTGCGCTGGCGTCGCGCCATGTCGGGGTCGGGCGAAGGAATGCTCATGATTCCGCGCAGACGCAGCTGGCTGAAGTTGGCGGCTGCTTCGGCGAGCGCAGGCAGGGCGGAGGGCGCGCAGCCGGACTTGCTGGCTTCATCGTCGATGTTGACCTGCAGCAGTATGTCGAGCGGCCCGCGCCCGCTGGCCTGGCGGCCTGCGTCCAGCAGGGGCAGCAGTTTGGCGCGGTCGACGCCCTGTATGCAGTCGAACAACTGCGCCGCTACGGTGCACTTGTTCGACTGCAGGTGGCCGATCAGATGCCAACAAAGCGGTGTGCCTGCGAGCGCCTGGATCTTGTCCTGAGCCTCCTGCACGTAGTTTTCGCCGAAGGCGGTCTGACCCACTGCGGCCAATACACTCACCGCCTCGGCCGGCTGGGTCTTGCTGACGGCGAGCAATTGGACCTCACGTCCTGCGGCGGCGGCGCGGACGCGCTGCTGCAGGGCCTGCAGTCGCTCGGCAAGAGCGGTCTCGAACTGGGTCGGAGCTGGCATCGCCATGGTGTTCTTCAAGGATATACTCGATGTGTCTGCGCCCGCGCTCCCGACCGCCGGGCCGGGTGCAGCACCAAGCGGCTAGTCTAGCCGGATGCGCTCCTGGGACTTCAGGCGCGCCGGTCGTTCGGATTTGATTGCAGGGGACGCGGGACTCATGGATATCGCAGAGCTGTTGGCGTTTTCGGTCAAGAACAAGGCCTCGGACCTGCATCTGTCTGCCGGGCTGCCGCCGATGATCCGGGTCGATGGCGATGTCCGCCGGATCAACATCCCGGCGCTCGACCACAAGCAGGTGCACGCACTCATCTACGACATCATGTCGGACAAGCAGCGGCGCGATTACGAAGAGTTCTACGAGGTCGACTTCTCGTTCGAGATTCCGGGCCTCGCGCGCTTCCGCGTCAATGCGTTCAACCAGAATCGAGGTGCCGGTGCGGTGTTCCGGACCATCCCGTCGGAAGTGCTGACGCTGGAGGATCTGAACGCGCCGAAGATCTTCCGCGAGCTGATCGAAGTGCCGCAGGGTTTGATCCTGGTGACCGGCCCGACCGGCTCGGGCAAGTCGACCACGCTGGCGGCGATGGTCGATCACGTCAACAAGAACGAGTACGGGCACATTCTGACGGTCGAGGATCCGATCGAGTTCGTGCACACCTCGAACAAATGCCTGATCAACCAGCGCGAAGTGCATCGCGACACCCACGGCTTCAACGAGGCCCTGCGCTCGGCGCTGCGCGAAGACCCCGATTACATCCTGGTCGGCGAGTTGCGTGATCTCGAGACCATCCGGTTGGCGCTGACCGCCGCCGAAACCGGCCATCTGGTGTTTGGCACCCTGCATACCAGTTCGGCCGCCAAGACCATCGACCGCATCATCGACGTGTTCCCCGCCGGCGAAAAGCCGATGGTGCGCTCGATGCTGTCCGAAAGCCTCCGCGCGGTGATCTCGCAGTCGCTGCTGAAGAAGGTCGGCGGCGGTCGCGTCGCCGCGCATGAAATCATGGTCGCGGTGCCGGCCATCCGTAACCTGATCCGCGAGGACAAGGTCGCGCAGATGTACTCGTCGATCCAGACCGGCCAGAACGTCGGCATGCAGACCCTCGACCAGTGCTTGCAGGATCTGGTCAAGCGTGGCCTGGTCACGCGCCAGTCGGCACGCGACTACGCGAAGGACAAGCGGTTGTTTGACTGAGAGCCGGGATTTGGGATCGGGGATTCGGGATTGGGAGAGCTCCCTTGTGGCTGTGTTCCGATTCCGTCTCCGCCCGAAGCACTGAGAGTCCCAGCCGCCGCGCCAGCGGTCGTTCCATCCCGAATCCCCAATCCCGAATCCCGCTCCGAAGGAGCCCGCCATGAGCACGATCGATTTCACCAGCTATCTCAAGCTGATGGCCCACAAGAAGGCCTCGGACCTGTTCATCACGTCCGGCATGCCGCCGACCATCAAGGTCCACGGGCGCCTGCAGCCGATCACGCAGACGCCGCTGACGCCGCAGCAAAGCCGCGATCTGGTGCTGAATGTGATGACGCCGAACCAGCGCGAGGAGTTCGAGAAAACCCACGAGTGCAACTTCGCGATCGGCGTGTCCGGCGTGGGGCGGTTTCGCGTCAGCTGCTTCTATCAGCGCAACCAGGTCGGTATGGTGCTGCGCCGGATCGAAACGCGCATCCCGACCTGCGATGAGCTGAATCTGCCGCCGGTCATCAAGACCCTGGCGATGACCAAGCGCGGCATCGTGATCATGGTCGGCGCCACTGGCACCGGCAAATCGACCACGCTGGCGGCGATGATCGGCTACCGCAACCAGAATTCCTCGGGCCACATCATCACCATCGAGGACCCGATCGAGTACGTGCACAAGCACGAAGGCTGCATCATCACCCAGCGCGAGGTCGGCATTGACACCGACACTTGGGAAGCCGCGTTGAAGAACACCCTCCGCCAGGCGCCGGACGTGATCATGATTGGCGAGGTGCGTACCCGCGAAGGCATGGACCACGCGATCGCCTTTGCCGAAACCGGCCATCTGGTGCTGTGCACCCTGCATGCGAACAACGCCAACCAGGCGATGGACCGCATCATCAACTTCTTCCCGGACGACCGCCGCAATCAGCTGCTGATGGATCTGTCGCTGAACCTGAAGGGCGTGGTGGCGCAGCAGCTGATCCCGACGCCGGACGGCAAGGGGCGGCGCGTGGCGCTGGAGATTCTGCTCGGCACTCCGCTGATCCAGGACTACATCCGCGACGGCGAGATCCACAAGCTGAAGGAAGTGATGAAGGAGTCGACCAATCTGGGCATGCGCACCTTCGACCAGGCCCTGTTCGAGCTCTATCAAGCCGGCGAGATCTCCTACGAGGACGCACTGCGCCACGCCGACTCGACCAACGAAGTGCGCTTGAAGATCAAGCTGGCTCAGGGTGGCGATGTTCATTCGCTGGCCCAGGGTATGGACGGCGTCGAGCTTATCGAGTCGCGCTGATCAAGCGTGCACTCGCCCGGCCCGCGTTGACAGCACAGGCCGGGCGGGTCTAGTTTTGCGCTCGCTGCGAAACAGCATCCAAGTCATCCAGCCCCGTGTGGGGCGTTCGTCAACGAGGTGGCCGGGCGGAAACGCCGGCCGAGCGTGCGACATGTCTACTACCAGCGACTGAAACCTGACCTGCGCGTGCACCCGCAATCAAGGGCGCCTGCGCCCTTTTTTGTTGCCTGCAGCATTCCTTCAGTTCCAGCGGACGCGTGTCGTCTGCCATCAGCCAGTGAGTTCCGCCATGGTCCAGATCACCCTTCCTGACGGCAGCCGTCGGGACTTCGAAAACTCAGTCACAGTCGGCGAAGTCGCCGCCAGTATTGGCGCCGGTTTGGCCAAGGCCGCGCTGGCGGGCAAGGTCGACGGTCGTCTCGTCGATCTCAGCCATCGGATCGCTGCCGACGCCGCGCTTGAGATCGTCACCGAGAAGCATCCAGACGCGCTTGAAGTATTGCGCCACTCCACCGCGCATCTGCTGGCTCAGGCGGTGCAGCGCCTGTACCCGGGCGCTCAGGTCACCATCGGCCCGGTGATCGACAACGGCTTTTACTACGATTTCGCCTACGAGCGTCAGTTCACGCCGGACGACCTGCCGAAAATCGAAGAAGAGATGCAGAAGATCGTCGCCGAGAAGCTGGCCGTCAGCCGAACGGTCAAGTCGCGCGACGATGCGATCACCTTTTTCCGTGGCTTGGGCGAGCACTTCAAGGCCGAGATCATCGAGTCGATTCCGGCCGCTGAGGACCTGTCCCTGTACACCCAGGGCGAGTTCACCGACCTGTGCCGTGGCCCGCATGTGCCGAGCACCGACAAGCTGCGCGCGTTCAAGCTGATGAAGGTGGCCGGCGCCTACTGGCGCGGCGATTCCAACAACCAGATGCTTTCGCGCATCTACGGTACGTCCTGGTTGAACGACAAGGACCTCAAGGCTCATCTGCACCAGTTGGAAGAGGCCGAAAAGCGCGACCACCGCCGCATCGCCAAGCAGCTGCATCTGTTCCATCAGCAGGAGGAAGCGCCGGGCATGGTGTTCTGGCACCCGCGCGGCTGGAGCCTGTGGCAGACCGTCGAGCAGCACATGCGCGGCGTCTACCGACATTCCGGCTACCAGGAAGTGCGCTGCCCGCAGATCCTGGACGTGAGCCTGTGGAAGAAGTCCGGCCACTGGGACAACTACAAGGAAAACATGTTCTTCACCGAGTCCGAGAAGCGGACCTATGCGGTGAAGCCCATGAACTGCCCGGGCCATGTGCAGATTTTCAACTCCGGCTTGCACAGCTACCGCGACCTGCCGATCCGCTACGGCGAGTTCGGCGGCTGCCACCGCAACGAGCCCTCCGGCGCCCTGCACGGGATCATGCGGGTACGCGCCTTCACCCAGGACGACGGCCACATTTTCTGTACAGAGAATCAGATCGAGGCTGAGGTCACCGCCTTCCACCAACAGGCAATGGCGGTCTACCGCGACTTCGGGTTCACCGACATCTCGCTGAAGATCGCGCTGCGCCCGGACTCGCGGCTCGGCGACGACGCGACCTGGGACAAGGCCGAGCACGCGTTGCGGGCGGCGCTCGGTTCTTGCGGCGTCGAATGGCAGGAGCTGCAGGGTGAGGGCGCCTTCTACGGCCCCAAGATCGAATACCACATGCGCGACTCGATCGGTCGCGGTTGGCAGGTCGGCACCATGCAGGTCGACTTCATGATGCCGGGCCGTCTCGGCGCGGAGTACGTCGATGAAACCAGCACGCGCCGGCATCCGGTGATGCTGCACCGGGCCATCGTCGGCTCGATGGAGCGCTTCATCGGCATCCTGATCGAGCATCACGCCGGCCTGTTCCCGCTGTGGCTGGCGCCGGTGCAGGCGGTGGTGATGAACATCACCGACGCCCAAGCCGACTACGTGCGCGAGGTGACCCAAACCCTTGTCGCGCAAGGCTTCCGCGTAGAGGCCGACTTGAGAAACGAAAAGATCGGTTATAAGATTCGCGAGCATACCCTGCAGAAGATCCCGTATCTGTTTGTCGTGGGCGACCGCGAGAAAGAGAACGGACTGGTTGCAGTGCGCACGCGTTCAGGGGAAGACCTCGGCAGCTTTAGCCTGCCGGATCTGATCGAACGGCTACGCGCAGAGAACGGTCCGGGTAACACGGCGAAAGCCTGAATTCCTCTAGGAATCAGGCGCTTGCCTGTTGTTTCGGCCCAGCGAACCCGCACGGAGACACGCGAATCAATACTGAAAAGCTGAACCGCAAGAACCACGAAATCCGGGTGCCGCGCGTGCGCGTCATCGGTGCCGAAGGCGAGAATGTCGGCGTTCTGAGCCGTGACGATGCCCTGCGCATGGCGCTGGACCTGGAACTCGACTTGGTCGAAATCCAGCCCAATGTCGATCCGCCGGTCTGCCGCATCATGGATTTCGGCAAGTTCCGCTTTGAGCAGCAGAAGAAGGCGAGCGCCGCCAAGAAGAAGCAGAAGCAGGTGGAACTGAAGGAACTGAAGTTCCGTCCCACCACCGATGTCGGCGACTACGCCATCAAGCTGCGCAACATCCGGCGCTTCCTTGAGGAAGGCGACAAGGTCAAGATCAACATCCGGTTCAAGGGCCGCGAAATGGCCCATCAGGAGCTCGGTCTGGCGATGGCTGCCAAGATCGAAGCCGACCTCGGCGATGAGGCGGTGATCGAGCAACGGCCGCGTCTGGAAGGCCGCCAGATGATCATGATGATCGCGCCCAAGAAAAAGCAGTAGCGCCGTCCCGCCTTGGCTGCGTCGACAAAGGCCCCGGTCAGCGGGGCCTTCGTTTCGTCAGGGTTTGGCCTAAGGGTGCAGGCAAGGTTAGATCCGTTCCGATGGACTGGAACGCGCACCGGCATTCGCCGGTGCAGGCAATGCCCCGTTTGCGGGGCGGTCGACAACAGCCCCGCCGGCAGGATGCAGGCAGGGCGTATCGCTGGTCTTCGTTCGCGAACGATTGGTGGCTTTGCCCGCCGCGGTGTTTTTGTGGCGGGCGCCCGTACGGTCCATTGGTGACTCGGGCGGGCCGATGCATCACCGCAGCCTGCGGCCTTCGGCCCCAGACCTGCGGACACAAGCGCGGGATGTGCTCCACAAGTGCTGTGTCGGTTCGCCGGCAGGCCGCGCATTCCGGGTGACATAAACCGCGGCGATATCCGCCGCATCCGAGGAGTTCCACCATGCCCAAGATGAAGACCAACCGGGCCGCAGCCAAGCGCTTCCGGAAGACCGCTTCCGGCAAGTTCAAGTGCGGCCACGCGTTCAAGAGCCACATCCTGACCAAGAAGTCGACCAAGCGTAAGCGCGGTCTGCGTGCCACCAACCACGTACGTGCGGAGGACGCCGGCCGCGTCCAGCGCATGCTGCCGTACTTGTAAGGGAGCACTGCAACCATGGCACGAGTCAAAAAGGGCGTCACCGCCCGCCGTCGTCACAAGTCCGTCCTCGCGCGCGCGAAGGGCTATTACAACGCCCGCCGCAAGGTGTTCCGCGTTGCCAAGCAGGCCGTTACCAAGGCCGGCCAGTACGCCTACATTGGCCGCAAGCAGCGCAAGCGTCAGTTCCGCGCACTGTGGATCGTCCGCATCAACGCGGCGGCCCGCATGTTCGGTCTGTCCTACAGCCGCCTGATGAACGGCCTGAAGAAAGCCTCGATCAGCCTCGACCGCAAGGTGCTGGCGGATATCGCCGTTCACGACCTGCCCGCCTTTGGCGCGCTGGCCGAGAAGGCGAAGGGCGCTCTGGCGGCCTGAGCACGCGTGACACGACACGCCGCCCGGCTCATTTGAGCCGGTGCGGAATCACATGTGGGGAAGGGCTTGCTCTTCCCCACATGCGTTTTGAGCATTCCGGTAGCGCGCGCCCACTGCGCCGCGCTGCTTGCAGGCAGGCTCGCATTGCCTGCCAAAGCCAGAGTGAGGCCCCATGAGTGACCTGGACGCGTTGGCGCAGAGCGCCGCGAACGAGATCCACGCCGCCGCCAGCATCGATGCGCTGGAAGCGATCCGCGTGCGCCTGTTGGGCAAGACCGGCCTGATCACCGAACAGTTGAAGGCGCTGGGCGGGCTGCCGCCCGAGGATCGCAAAGCGCATGGCGAGCAGGTCAATCGCGTCAAGCAGGCGCTTACCGAGGCCATTGGCCTGCGCCGCGGCGCGCTCGAACAAGCCGAACTGGATGCACGCCTCGCTTCCGAGCGGGTGGACGTGTCGCTGCCCGGTCGCGCCGCATCGGCTGGCAGCCTGCATCCGGTCACCCGCGCCGCCGAGCGCATCGCCGGGATCTTCGCGCGGATGGGCTATGAGCTGGCCGACGGCCCCGAGATCGAAGACGACTGGCACAACTTCGAGGCGCTGAACTTTCCGCCGCACCACCCGGCGCGCGCCATGCACGACACCTTCTACTTCCCGGACGGCCGGCTGCTGCGCACCCACACCTCGCCGGTGCAGGTGCGCTACATGCGCGAGCGCCAGCCGCCGTTCCGGATGATCGCGATCGGCAAGGTCTACCGTTCGGATTCCGATCAAACCCACTCGCCGATGTTCCATCAGATGGAAGGTCTGCTGATCGACGAGACCAGCACCTTCGCTGATTTGAAGGGCACGCTGAAGCAGTTCGTCGATGCGTTTTTCGAGCGCGATTTTTCGATGCGTTTCCGGCCGAGCTATTTCCCGTTCACCGAGCCCTCGGCTGAGGTCGATATCCGCTGGGATCGCGAGGACGGCAGCGAGCGTTGGCTCGAAGTGCTGGGCTGCGGCATGGTGCATCCGAACGTGCTGCGCAGCTGCGGCATCGACCCCGAGCGCTACACCGGCTTTGCCTTCGGCATCGGTATCGAGCGCTTTGCGATGCTGCGTTACGGTGTCAACGACCTGCGCAGCTTTTTCGAGAATGACACGCGGTTCCTCAGGCAGTTTGCCTGAGGACGGGAATGGGGAATCGGGAGTGGGGAATCGTTGAAGCGCTGCCCGCGGGCGGCACCTCTTCGGCGAACCTTCGAACAAGCGTGGCAGGCGTCGACTGGCGGACTGCTCAGGATGGATACAAGCAATGAAGTTTTCTGAGAGCTGGCTGCGCGAGCACGTCAATGTGTCTGCATCGCGTGAGGAGTTGACCGCGCGCTTGACTGCGATTGGTCTGGAAGTCGAGGAAGTAACCGCCCTGGGCGAGGGTCTGGCTGGCGTGGTGGTGGTGCAGATTCTCGATTGCGTGCGCCATCCGGAGGCCGACCGGCTGCAGGTGTGCAGCGTCGACACCGGCAACGGTGCCGTGCAGATCGTCTGCGGCGCGCCGAACGCGCGGCCCGGGCTGAAGGCGCCGCTGGCCACCGTGGGCGCGATCCTGCCCGGCGGTCTGCAGATCAAGCCAGCCAAGCTGCGCGGCGTGGAGTCGTTCGGCATGTTGTGCTCGGCCAAGGAGCTCGGCGTCGATGCCGATGCCTCCGGCCTGATGGAGCTGCCGGCCGACGCGCCGGTCGGCGTCGGTTTCGCCGATTTTCTCGGCCTGCCGGACGCCAGCATCGAGATCAAGCTGACGCCCAATCGCGCTGACTGTTTCGGCGTGCGCGGCATCGCCTATGACGTCGCCGCGGCATTGGGTGCGCGCGTCAATCCTTTGGAAGTCGCCGCCGCTGTTGTCGACGGCGATGATGCGATCGCGGTGGAGTTGAACGCCGGCGCCGCGGCGCCGCGCTATTGCGGTCGCGTCATCCGCGATGTCGACGCTGCCGCGCCGACGCCGCTCTGGATGGCCGAACGCCTGCGCCGCTCGGGTGTGCGCCCGATCAGCCTGCTGGTGGATGTCACCCAATACGTGATGCTGGAGCTCGGGCAGCCGATGCACGCGTTTGATCGCGACGCGCTGCACGGCCCTGTGGGCGTTCGCGTCGCACGAGAGGGCGAGAAACTGAAGTTGCTGGATGAGCGCGAGGTCGAGCTGGCGCCGGGCTTTCTGGTCGTCACCGATGCCGATCGTGCGACCGCCCTGGCCGGCGTGATGGGCGGTTGGGACAGCCGCGTCACTACCGCCACGCGCAACGTTTTTCTCGAGAGCGCGCACTTCGCGCCGGATGCGATCATCGGCCGTGCGCGCAAGCTCGGCCTGCACACCGATGCCTCGCATCGCTTCGAGCGCGGTGTCGATCCCGAACTGCCGCGCATCGCCCTTGAGCGCGCAACCGCGCTGATTCTGCAGGTTGGCGGCGGCAAGGCGGGTCCGGTCACCGAGGCGGCGCTGCCCGAACATCTGCCGGCGCCGACAGCGGTGCGACTGCGTCGGGCGCGCCTGGCCCGCGTGCTCGGCGTGCACATCGACGATGCGGAGGTCGAGCGGATCCTGCGCGCGCTGGACATGCAGGTCGAAGCCTTCGATGGCTCCGCCCTTGAAACCGTCGATTCCCTGCGCGGTTCGCATTTCGGCGGCGGCTGGTGGGTCACCCCACCCACCCGGCGCTTCGATATCGCGATTGAAGAGGACCTGATCGAAGAGATCGTCCGCATCCACGGCTACGAGACGATCCCGACCAGCACTCCGACCGGCGCGATTCCGCTGGTGATGCAATCGGAGACGCGGCTCAGCGATGGCGAGCTGCGCCGCGCCATCGCCGCTCGCGGCTATCGCGAAACGATCTGCTTCGCCTTTGTCGACGCGACCCTGCTCAAATCGTGGGCGTTGGAGGCTGGGGCGGTTGCCTTGTCCAATCCGCTGTCGGCCGAGCTGGCGGTGATGCGTCCGGCGCTGTTGCCCGGGCTGGTCCAGGCCGCAGCGCGCAACATGAATCATCAGGACACCCGCCCGCGCCTGTTCGAACTCGGCCGCGTATTCAAAGCCGGCGCGGCAGGCCCGATCGAAACCCTGCGAGTCGCCGCGGTGGCGGTGGGCCGCGCGGCTGCCGAGCAGTGGAGCCTGCCGGCGCGAGACATCGACTTCTATGACCTGAAGGGTGACGTCGAATCGCTGCTGGCGCTGGCGGGCTCGACCGGGCGCGTGCGCTTCGAGCCGACCCGCGTTGCCTGGCTGCACCCGGGCCGCAGTGCCGACATCCTTCTGGGCGAGGACTGCATCGGCCAGATCGGTTTTCTGCACCCGCGGCTGGCCAAGACGCTGGACCTTGATGTCGACGTAGCCGTGATCGAGCTCGACTTGGAGCCCCTGCTGGTGCGGCAGCTGCCGCGCGCGCGGGTTGTGTCCCGTTTCCCTGCCGTTCGTCGGGATATCTCCGTGCTGGTCGCCGAGCAGCACCCGTGGTCGGCGCTGGAGGCGGCCCTGCAAACCGCGCTGGCAGGTCGTGTCGAGGCGGTGGTGCTGTTCGATCAGTACCAGGGCAAAGGGGTAGAACCGGGCTTCAGAAGCCTCGCTATTGGCTTGATTTTGCAGGACGTTTCACGCACCCTCACCGATCAGGATGCGGACCGCGCCATTGCCGATGCAGTGGCTGCGTTGTCTGCGCAGTTCGGCGCCACGCTCAGGGGGTGACATGGCACTGACCAAGGCCGAGATGGCCGAGAGACTGTTTGACGAAGTGGGGCTGAACAAGCGAGAGGCCAAGGAGTTCGTCGATGCGTTCTTCGATGTGCTGCGTGATGCGTTGGAAACCGGTCATCAGGTGAAGCTGTCCGGGTTTGGTAATTTCGATCTGCGCAAGAAGAATCAGCGGCCTGGCCGCAATCCCAAAACCGGCGAGGAGATTCCGATCTCGGCGCGCACCGTGGTCACCTTTCGCCCGGGGCAGAAACTGAAGGAGCGGGTGGAAGCCTATGCTGGATCCGGGCAGTAACTCCGAATTGCCGGCGATCCCGGCCAAGCGCTACTTCACCATCGGTGAAGTCAGCGAGCTGTGCCAGGTCAAGCCGCATGTGCTGCGCTACTGGGAAACCGAGTTTCCGAGCCTGAAGCCGGTCAAGCGCCGCGGCAACCGTCGCTATTACCAGCGCCACGATGTGCTGACGATCCGCCAGATCCGCAGCCTGCTGTACGAAGAAGGCTTCACGATCACCGGTGCACGCCAGCGCCTGGAAGGCGAGGGCAACCGGCAGGACGCCGGCCTGTCGGCGCAGATTGTCCGTCAGGTGCGGATGGAGCTTGAGGAAGTGCTGCAGCTGTTGAAGCGCTGAAGCGCACAACCCAAGACAAGCCACACCGCCTTGGTTATACTTGCCCGCTCGCTGTGGTAGACCTCGTGTCCCGCGGCGGCGAGCAGCAGATCAGAACATGTCGGGGCGTAGCGCAGCCTGGTAGCGCATTTGCCTGGGGGGCAAAGGGTCGTCGGTTCAAATCCGGCCGCCCCGACCAACTGATCGAAGCACGGCTGGCAGTGGCTCTTCACTGCATCTGTTCTAACCCATACCTTGGCGCTCCTGCGAAGCGCGCGTCGCCCGACGATGGCGCGATGCCGGCGCCCCTGCGCGTGCAGCGCGAGCCGCACGTCGGCAGCGGTACGCGCGGCGATGTCGGTCATCCAGGCTCGGTCTTTCGGCGCCCTCGGGCTAAACTCGACGATCATCTCTTCGTCAGCGACCCGCCCATGCGCACCCTGTACCCCGCGATCGAACCCTTTGCCACCGGCGAGCTGGCCGTGTCGGACCGGCACACTCTCTACTTCGAACAATGCGGCAACCCGGTCGGTATTCCGGTAGTGATGCTGCATGGCGGGCCGGGCGGTGGCTGCAGCGAAAAGATGCGGCAGTTCCACGATCCCGCGAAGTACCGGATCGTGCTGTTCGATCAGCGCGGCGCGGGCCGCTCGCGGCCGCATGCCGATCTGATCGACAACACCACCTGGGATCTGGTCGCCGATATCGAGCGCCTGCGTGAGCACCTCGGCATCGAGTGCTGGCAGGTGTTTGGCGGCAGTTGGGGTTCGACCTTGGCCTTGGCCTACGCGCAATCGCATCCGCAGCGGGTCACCGCGCTGGTGTTGCGCGGCATCTTCATGCTGCGGCGCTGGGAGCTCGAATGGTTCTACCAGGAGGGTGCCTCGCGCCTGTTCCCGGATGCCTGGGAGCAGTACCTGGCGCCGATTCCGGCAGTCGAGCGGGCTGACCTGATCAGTGCCTACCACCGACGCCTGACCTCGGCCGATGTAGCCGTGCGGGTGGAAGCCGCCCGCGCCTGGTCTGTATGGGAAGCCGCAACCAGCTTTCTGCACCAGGACCCGAGCTTCATCGACTCGCACAAGGCCGATGATTTCGCACTGGCATTCGCGCGGATCGAAAGCCACTACTTCGTCAACGGCGGCTTCTTCGAGGTTGAAGATCAACTGCTGCGTGATGTGCCGAAGATCCGGCATATCCCGACCACCATCGTGCACGGGCGCTATGACGTGGTGTGCCCAATCCAGAACGCCTTGGACCTGAAACACGCATTCCCGGAGGCCGAGCTTCACATCACCCCGGATTCCGGCCATTCCGCGCTGGAGCCCGGCAACATCGATGCGCTGGTGCGTGCCACCGACCGCTACGCCCATTGAAGCCCTGCGCAGCCCGCGCGCTGTCATCAGCGCGCGCGCTGAAGCCCCGACTTGACGAGCCCATGCCATGAGCAATCTCTACGACTTCAGCGTCACCAGCATCAACGGCGATGCTCAGACCCTGCGCGACTACGCCGGGCGCGTGCTGCTGGTAGTCAATACCGCGTCGAAATGCGGATTCACGCCGCAGTACGCGGGGCTTGAAGCACTGCATCGCAAATATGAGGGCAAGGGCCTGACGGTGATGGGCTTCCCCTGCGATCAGTTCGGACACCAGGAGCCGGGCGACGAGGCTGAGATCAAGAATTTCTGCAGCCTGAGCTATGACGTCAACTTCCCGCTGTTCTCCAAAGTGGAAGTGAATGGCAAAGGTGCACACCCGCTGTTCCAGCACCTGAAGAAAGAGGCCAAAGGCCTGCTCGGCAGCGAGTCGATCAAGTGGAACTTCACCAAGTTTCTGATCGACCGCGATGGCCGGGTGGTGCGGCGCTATTCGCCAACCGATACGCCAGAAAGCATCGAGCGCGACGTGGTGGCGCTGCTGGGTTGAGCGGGTGTGAGACAATTCGGCGCCCAGCGCGGCAGCCAATGACCTTCAGCGGTGCCGGCGATCCTCGCGGATCCTGAGCTCGCCCGATTCTTCGCATGCGGGCGCAGGTGTCGAAGCGCACTTCGCCCTGAGTGTTCAGCGCTGGCTTCGCTACCGCGTCGCAAGCCCGACGGCTCCGATGGCTCCGATGGCTTCGATCTTCCGCGAGACCTTTCGCGCCTGCAGCGGGTCATCGGAATTCTGGCCGCACGGTCCGTTTGCGAGGTCAGAGCTTGCGCATACAGGCGCCCGCCGCGTCCGCTCACGCGGCCCGCGGCCCGCTCTCCCATCAGTGTTGAATGCCGCGTTTGGCCGCCCTTGCGCCGCGCGGCTCCCGAATCCCACTCCCCACTCCCCACTCCCGAACTCCAATGCCTCTACTGCAACTGCTCAACCTCAGCCACAGCGTCGGTGGCCCGCCCTTGCTCGAGAAAATCGAGCTCACCATCGAGCCGGGCGAGCGGATCTGTATCGTCGGCCGCAACGGCGCCGGCAAGTCCACCCTGCTGCGGATCATCTCCGGCGAGATCAGCCCCGATGAAGGCGAACGCCGGCTGTCGTCCGGCGTGCGCGTGGCGCGGCTGGCGCAGGAAGTCCCGCAGGCGACTTCGGGCAGCGTTTTCGAAGTGGTGACTTCCGGCCTGGGTGAACTCGGCCACTGGTTGGCCGAGTACCACGCGCTGCTGCCACGGATCGGCGAGGCGGCGATGGCGGACCGCATTTCCGACCTGCAGGAGAACATCGAGGCAGCTCAGGGCTGGGACTTGGAGCAGCGCGTCGAAGCTGTACTGTCGCGACTGAGCCTGGACGGTGAGGCCGATTTCGCATCGCTCTCGGGCGGCATGAAGCGTCGCGTGCTGTTGGGCCAGGCGCTGGTATCCGCGCCGGACATCCTGCTGCTCGACGAGCCCACCAACCACCTCGACATCAGCTCGATCGACTGGCTGGAGGAAACCCTCAAGGGGCTGAAGACCGCGCTGGTGTTCATCACCCATGACCGCCGCTTCCTGCGCGCTTTGGCGACCCGGATTCTGGAAATCGATCGTGGTCAACTGACCAGTTGGCCGGGCGATTTCGAGAACTACCTGCGGCGCAAGGAAGAGCGCCTGCATGCCGAAGCGCAGGCCTCGGCACTGTTCGACCGCAAGCTGGCCGAAGAGGAAGTCTGGATCCGCCAGGGCATCAAAGCGCGCCGCACCCGCAACGAGGGCCGCGTGCGAGCGCTGAAGGCCCTGCGCAACGAGCGTGCGCAGCGGCGCGAGCAGCAGGGTCAGGTCAATATCCAGATGGCTGTGGCCGCGCCGTCGGGCAAGCGCGTGGTCGAGGCCAAGGGTCTCTACCACCGCTTCGGCGAGCGTCCGCTGCTGGAGAATTTTTCCACCGTGGTCCAGCGCGGCGACCGGATCGGCCTGATCGGGCCGAATGGCGCGGGCAAGACCACCCTGATCCGCCTGCTGCTTGGCGAGCTGAAGCCGGACGCCGGCGAGATCAATCTGGGCACCCAGCTCGAAGTCGCCTATTTCGATCAGCACCGGCTGGCGTTGCGCGACGACTGGAACGCGCTGGAGAACGTCGCCGAAGGCCGCGAGTACATCGAACTGGACGGCCGCCGCAAGCACGCCCTGGGCTACTTGCAGGACTTCCTGTTCACGCCCGAACGCGCGCGTGCGCCGATCACCATGCTGTCGGGCGGCGAGCGCAATCGCCTGCTGCTGGCGAAACTGTTCGCACAGCCGTCCAACCTGCTGGTGATGGACGAACCGACCAACGATCTGGACGTCGAAACCCTGGAACTGCTGGAAGAGCGCCTCGGCGAATACGGCGGCACCCTGATCCTGGTCTCGCATGACCGCGAGTTTCTCGACAACGTGGTGACCAGCTGCCTGGTGTTCGAAGGCGAGGGCCAGGTCGGTGACTATGTCGGCGGCTACAGCGATTGGCTGCGCCAGCGTGGCAGCCGCATTGTCGCCAGCGCCCGCGCCGCGGCAGAGCCGACGCCCAGCGCGACGACGACGGCCATCCCCAGCGAACCCGCCGCTGCCGCACCGTCGCGCAAGAAACTCAGCTACAAGGATCAGCGCGAGTTGGAGCTGCTGCCGGCGCGAATTGAAACCCTGGAGAACGCAATCGCCGCGCTTGGCAAGCGCATGGCCGATCCTGGCTTCTATCAGCGCGGTGCCGCTGAAGTGAGCGCGGCAGGCAGCGAGCTGGCGCGTCTGCAGGGCGATCTTGAGATCGCGTTCGCGCGCTGGGCTGAGCTCGACGGCTAGCAGCCTGTCGGGCCTAGGGGGTCGAGGCGGATTTGGAGCCCGGCCAACCGAAGTCCGACAGGCTGCTCGTGTAGTGATTCGTACTTGGCGGACGGTAGCTGCGAGTGGCTTTGCGCGGCTGGCAAGCCCCGACGACGAGCCATTGCAGCGCTATGGCGAGGAAGAGCAACGTCGGCAGCCGCGAAAAGACGCCGCAGATGCGTTCGATCAAGTGCGAAGCACTGCGCTGGTTGCGGATCTGGGCGAGCACTGTGGGCCGTCCAGACCCGGCGAGCGTCGTTTGCGGGCGTCAGCCGGGTTGAGTCTGGGTCGAAGTGCGCAGTGTCAGCAGGCCGCGGGCGGCAGAGGCCTCGATCGAGGTGCGGGCGCCTTCCAGCAGATCGGGCAGGTCGGCGCTGCAAGTGTTTGGGGCCGCGGCCACTTCCACCCAGCCGTCGCGGCCGCGGCGTTTGGCGTGATAGACAGCGGCATCCGCCAGCGCCACCACCTGCTCCCACTCCAGCGACTCCGGATCACCGGGGATGAAGGGTGCTGCGGCGACGCCGATCGAGCAGGTGCAGCCAAGCTCGCCCTGGCCGCCCTCCAGCGGAAAGCGGGTGTCGCGCACGCGCTGGACGATGCGTTCGGCCATCGCCCCGGCCTGGTGTGCGTCAGCCTGGCGGGCGACGATCAGGAACTCCTCGCCTCCCCAGCGCACCGCGTAGTCGGACTCGCGAATCAAGTCCACCAGCAGGGCGGCAAAGCGCCGCAGCACGTTGTCACCGGCGGCATGGCCGTGGCTGTCGTTGATCTGCTTGAAGTGATCGATATCGACCATCAGAAAGACCAGATCACGGTGCACGCCGGGTGCGGCCGGGCTGCGATACACGCGCCGCAGCTGCGCGACATCAGCACTCACCTGGCGCGCCAGAAAGCGGCGATTGGCGAGCCCGGTCAGCGGGTCGCTCAGCGAGGCCTGCTCCAACCGGCGGTTGGCCTCGGCCAGCGCCAGCGTGCGGCTCTGGATCTGGGCTTCCAACTCGGTTCTGCGGGCCTCGGCGCGCCGCAGGCGGAAGCGCACCAGCAGGCCCAAGGCGGCGAGCAGTGCGAGCAGGCCGAGCACGTACAGACCGGGGCGCTCCCAGGCGGCGGGTGGAACGTCGAAGGCGAACGCGCTAATCGGGCCCCAGTCGCCACTGCCGGCACGCGCCTGCACCTCGAACACGTAGCTGGCCGGCGCGAGTGCGGCATAGGTGATCGGCCGATAGGCGGACGGGGCCGACCAGGCGCCATCGCCACCGAGCAGGCGGAAGCGATAGGAAAGATCCTGCGGGCGCTGCAGGTGCAGCGCCGCGAACTGCAGCGCCAGATCGCGCGCGCCCCCCGGCAAGCTGCTGCCGGCCTGCACCTGGGCGCCGCCGGCCGTTGCCTCTTCGATGATCACCGCGGGCGACTGCGGCGCGCGGGCGGCCACATCCGGCGCGTATCGGGTCAGGCCGGTGGATGCGCCGAACCACAGCTCGCCCGTGCGGGTTCGCAGCGCGGCGGTGGCCGACCCCTCGGGGCTGGGCAGGCCATCGGCCTCGCCGAAGTGCGAGAAGCCCTGTTGGCTTTTGCGCGCCAGTCCGCGGCTGGTATAGGCCCAGACCGTGCCATCTGGTTCGGCCAATACGTTCCAGACGAAGTTGTCGACCAGTCCGTCCTGCGTGGTGAAGCGTTCGACCCGGTCCTCCCGATCGATGTGCAACAGGCCGTCGCCATTGCTGCCGATCCACAGTCCGCCCTCGCCATCGACAGCGATGTCCCAGATGATCTCGTCGGTGAGACCGGCATCGCTGCCCAGCCGGCGGACGCTGCCATCAGTGTCCATCCGCAGCAGGCCGTGGTGCAGGGTGCCGAACCACAGCCGTCCACGGCCATCTTCGCGAATGCTCAGCGCGCGTGCCTGCGACAGCAGCGGATCGGCGACTGCGCGCACTTCGCCGTCGCGCATCAGCGCCACACCGGTCATGGTGCCGATCCAGACCCGGCCATCGGCCTCGACCCGCAGCGAGCGCGTCGCCTGCGCCGGCAGGCCATCCTGCTCAAGGATCACGCGCACCACGCCCTCGCCCTCGCGCCAGTGGGCCACGCCGTGATTGGTGGCGATCAGGGCTTCGCCGCGGGCCGGAAAGGCGACGTCGTACACGCGCTCGTCGATCAGGCCCTGCGCGCGGGTGATCGTCTGCGCACGATCGAAGCGCCAGCGCTGACCATCGTGGCTGACGATCTGCACGCCTTCGCGCGAGCCGATCCAGAGCCGGCCCTCGGCGTCTTCGCGCACCACCCGGGCCATTTCGCCGAGCAGCCCATCGCCGCGTAGATAGGACTCGAAATCGCCCGTCTGCAGCCGGCTCAGGCCGCCGTCGCTGCCGATCCAGACGATGCCCTCGCGATCCACCAGCACGGTGTGGTTGTGCAGATTGGCCAGTCCGTCGTCGGTCTGCAGCAGGCGAGCCTGATCGGTGCGCAGGCGCAGCACGCCGCGGTTGCCGGTCGCCCAGAGTTCACCGTTGGGCCCACGTGCGATCGCCGAGATCGGCATGTCGACGGCCTGCTCGGGCAGGCCGGGGATCGGCACGATGGCGCCCTCGGCCATCTTCAGCAGGCCGTTGCTGCTGCCGATCCACACCCCGTCGGGTTCGCTGAGCAGGGCCGAGATCGCGCTGGCTTCACCCATCGGCAGATGTACCGTGGCGTACTGGCCACTCACCGGGCTCCAGCGCAGCAGGCCGGTTTGAGTGCCAATCCAGACGCTGCCGTCTTCAGCGCCGGCGAGGCTGCTGATGTTCAGTGAAGGCACGATCCGGCGCACCTCGGGCTGCTGCAGATCACCGCCTTCGACCGCCGGAAGCAGCAGGAACAGGCCCTCGGCGCTGCCGACCAGCAAGCTGCTGCCGGTGGTGACCAGCGCCTGCACCGACACCGCCGGCAACGGTGCGAGGCTCGGGCACTCGAATCGTGTGTTGTTCTGCGCACGTCGGCACAAGCCGCGCGTGGTGCCCACCCAAAGCTGACCATCAGTCGTGGTCGCCATCGCCTGCACGGTGTTGCTGGCCAGGCCGTCGGCGGTGCTGTAGGTGCGGAACTCGCGGCCGTTGTAGCGGCCCAGCCCGCTGAAAGTGCCGACCCACAGATAGCCCAGCCCGTCCTGGTGCAGGCTCAAGACCTGTTGCTGCGGCAGGCCATCGCGGGAAGTGAATACCTGAAAGCGCGCGCTCGCCGCTGCGGTCGAAGCAGCGATCAGCCCAGCGAGCATAAGCAAGCGCAGCGCACCGCAGGCGAAGGCGCGGAGGATCGAGTGCGACATGAGGCCCCTGGTCAAGACCGATTCGGGTCGATGGCAGCAACAGACGATGCTGCAGTCGACACGCAACATTCGGCGTGCATCATGCGGTTTTTTGTGAGATCGGGCACATGTCGCAAGACCGTTGCCTCCGGGCTCATCTCAGAATGCAGGGACGAGGTCGCGGCCGAGTCTCTTTGGCAACTACAGTCGCCAAGGCGAGGCGTCGCAGTGAGTTCTGCGATAGCGTTCGCGCGCAACGACGACCTGCGTGTCTGCAAGCGCCCCTTCCTGCGCCAGTGCGTGAAGTGCGGCGATCACGATCGACTCGGCGTCGACTTCGAAGAATGCGCGCAGCCCGGCGCGGGTATCGCTGCGGCCGAAGCCGTCGGTACCGAGGGTCAGATAGCGCCGCGGCACAAAGGCGCGGATGAGCTCCGGCCAGGCGCGCACGTAGTCGCTGGCGGCGATGATCGGACCGCGGCTGTCGGCGAAGGCGCGCTCCACCCATGGCGCTTCGGTGGGGCGGCCGAGTCGCGTCAGTCGCTCGCATTCAATCCCCTCGCGCTGCAGCTCGCTGTAGCTGGTAGCACTCCACACCGCGGCTTCGATACCGAAATCCTCGCGCAGCAGTACCTGTGCGCGCAGCACCTCGGCCATGATCGCGCCCGAGCCCAGCAGCTGGACCCCGGCGGAAGTCGCACCGGGCAGGCGATACAGGCCGCGCACGATGTCCGCGCTGTCGATCCCGGCCGGCAGTGAAGGCTGGGCCAGGTTGGCGTTGCCGACCGTCAGGTAATAGAACTCGTCGCGCTGCTGCTCCAGCATCGCGCGCATGCCGTGCTCGAGCAGGACGGCGATCTCGTAGGCGAAGGTCGGATCAAAACTGCGGCAGTTTGGAACGGTCGCGAACATCACCAGCGAGCTGCCGTCCTGATGCTGCAGACCCTCGCCGTTCAAAGTGGTGCGGCCGCTGGTCGCGCCCAGCAGAAAGCCGCGGGCGCGCTGGTCGGCCGCCGCCCAGACCAGATCACCCACGCGCTGGTAGCCGAACATCGAGTAGTAGATGTAGAACGGCAGCATCGGCGTATCGCTGACGCTGTAGCTGGTCGCAGCGGCGATCCACGAGCTGATCGCGCCGGCCTCGGAAATGCCTTCCTCAAGGATCTGCCCGCTGGTTTCCTCGCGGTAGTACAGCATCGAGCCGAGGTCCTCGGGCTCGTAGAGCTGGCCGTGTGGCGAGTAGATGCCGACCTGACGGAACAGGCTGGCCATGCCGAAAGTGCGTGCTTCATCGGCGACGATCGGCACGATTCGTGGCCCGAGCTCGGCGTCTTTCAACAGATTGCCGAGCATGCGCACCACCGCCATCGTGGTCGACATCTCCTTGCTATCGGCATTCAGCGCGAAGCCCGCCCAGACGGGCGCCGGCGGTACAGCCACTGCGGCCGAGGCCTGCATCCGCCGGCGCGGCAGATAGCCGCCCAGCGCTTCGCGCCGCGCACGCAGATAGCGCAGTTCGGCGCTGTCCTCGGCTGGGCGATAGAAGGGCAGCTCGTCGAGCCCGGCATCGGGCAGCGGCAGCCCAAAGCGATCACGGAAGTCGCGCAGCTGATCGGTGTCGAGCTTCTTCTGCTGATGCGTGGTCATGCGGCCCTGGCCGATGCTGCCCATGCCGAAGCCCTTCATGGTCTTGGCCAGGATGACCGTCGGCTGGCCGCGATGGGCCACCGCCGCAGCGTAGGCCGCATGCAGCTTGCGCACATCGTGGCCACCGCGACGCAGGCGGTCGATGTCCGCATCCGACAGATCGGCGACCAGCGCGGCCAGCTCCGGTGACTGCGCGAAGAAGCGCTCGCGGTTATAGGCGCCATCGTTGGCTGACAGAGTCTGGAACTGGCCGTCGACCGTATTCGCGAATGCGCGGAGCAGTTCGCCCGTGGTATCCCGTGCGAACAGAAAGTCCCAATCGGAACTCCACAGCACTTTGATCACATGCCAGCCGGCGCCGGTGAACAGCGCCTCCAGCTCGTCCACGATGCGTCCGTTGCCGCGCACCGGTCCGTCCAGCCGCTGCAGATTGCAGTTGATGACGAAGCTCAGATGGTCGAGGCCTTCGCGCGCGGCCAGCGACAGCGCGCCGATCGATTCCGGCTCGTCCATCTCGCCGTCGCCGAAGAAGCCCCAGACCCGTCGCTGGCTGCTCTCGCTCAGGCCGCGGTGATGCAGGTAGCGCAGGAAGCGCGCCTGGTAGATCGCATTGATCGGCCCCAGCCCCATCGAGCCGGTCGGAAACTGCCAGAAATCGGGCATCAGCCACGGATGCGGATACGAGCTCAGACCGTGGCCACCGATTTCGCGTCGATAGTGATCGAGCTGCTGCTCGCTAAGATGGCCTTCGAGAAAGGCACGCGCATACACGCCCGGCGCCGAATGCGGCTGGAAGAACACCAGATCGCCGCCGCCGGCCTGCGCCGACCCTTTGAAGAAGTGTTGAAAGCCGACTTCGAACAGATCCGCCGCCGACGCGTAGGACGCGATATGGCCGCCTTGCTCAAGCCCATCGCGATTGGCGCGCATCACCATCACCAGCGCGTTCCAGCGGATCGCCGCGGCCAGCTTCGCCTCCAGCGCTTCATCCCCCGGATAGTGCGGCTGCCGCGCCAGCGGGATCGTGTTGCAGTAGGGCGTCACCCGCGCCCGCGCCGACTGCACGCCGCGGCCGAGCGCATGGTCGGCCAGTCGATCGAACAGGTACTGCGCGCGCTGCTGCCCCTCGCGACTGACCACCGCATCGAAAGCCTCCAGCCATTCGCGGGTTTCGGCGGGGTCGATATCGGTCTGGCCGACCGCGGCCGAGGTCAGGTGCCCGGAGACATTGACGGGAGGAATCATGAGGGTTCGCGCGTGGCACAAGGGGGGCGCGAGTATCGCCGATGGACCTGGCCGTGACACGGGAGGCAACCTCCGCCGGCCAAACAAAAAGCCCCGCTGCGAGGCGGGGCTTTCTGATGAAGCTGGTGGGCAGTACAGGGATCGAACCTGTGACCCCTACCATGTCAAGGTAGTGCTCTACCGCTGAGCTAACTGCCCGGCTGTGCGGGCCGCGAACTTTAGCACAGCGGCTTATCGATCCACAAGGAGTTCGCTTACGCCATCTGGCGGCTGACGAAGTCCCAGTTGACCAGATTCCAGAACGCCTCGACGTACTTCGGCCGTGCGTTGCGGTAGTCGACGTAGTAGGCGTGTTCCCACACGTCGCAGGTCAGCAGGGCGCGGTCGTCGCCGGTCAGCGGGGTGGCGGCGTTCGAGGTCGACACCAGCGCGAGGCTGCCGTCCGGACGTTGCACCAGCCAAGCCCAGCCGGAGCCGAAGGTGGTCAGTGCGGTCTGGGTGAACTTGTCCTTGAACTCGGCAAAGCTGCCGAACGCGGCATTGATGGCCTCGGCCAGCTTGCCGGTCGGCTCACCACCGCCGTTGGGCGCCAGGCAGTTCCAATAGAAGGTGTGGTTCCACACCTGGGCGGCGTTGTTGAACATGCCGCCGGTCGAGCTGCGGATGATGGCTTCCAGATCCTTGGCTTCGAAATCGGTGCCGGCAATCTGGTTGTTCAGATTGGTGACATAGGTCTGGTGATGTTTGCCGTAGTGGAAGTCGATCGTCTCGGCCGAGATGTGCGGGGCGAGGGCGTCGCGGGCGTAGGGCAGGGCTGGCAGTTCGATGGCCATGACGGTTCCTTCAGGGCGAGCGGTGGAGGGGAATGCGGCGGCAGGTCAATGGACCCACCGGGCCGCGGCGCCACGGCGTTGTGCCGGGGCCACGCGAGACGTCGGCTGACAGCGCATGCACTGTACGGCGGCCTCGTGTGGGAAAATTGTAGCAAGCCGTCCCATTGGCTCGACGTGAGCAGGATGTTCAAGTCGCCAACGACGCTTCCTTCCCCCCGCAACTGCCGGCGCTGATCGCACCGGCGCCCTTGGAGCAGCGCATGAACGCCACCCTCGATCGCATCAAAGCCGTCCTCGACGAACAGCCGATCGTGCTGTTCATGAAGGGCACGCCGCAGTTTCCGATGTGCGGCTTCTCCAGCCGCACGGTCGAGGCACTGAAGGCCTGCGGCGCGAAGTTCCATTCCGTCAATGTGCTGCAGGACCCGGAAGTGCGCGCGGGACTGCCGCGGTTTTCGAACTGGCCCACCTTCCCGCAGCTGTTCATCCACGGCGAGTTGATCGGCGGCTGCGACATCACCCTGGAGCTGCATGAGGCCGGCGAGCTGGCGCGCATCGTCGCCGAGGCGCAGAAGCCGGCATGAGTGCGGATGCTCAGAAGCCGCTGGCCGGCCGCGCCGTGCTGGTGGTCGGTGCGCACGGTGGGCTGGGCTCCGAGGTCGCGCGCGCTGCGGGCCAGGCCGGTGCGCAGGTCGTTCTGCTCGGTCGGCGCGTGCCCAAGCTGGGACAGGTCTACGACCAACTGGTCGCCGATGGCAGCCCGGAGCCGGCGATCTATCCGCTGGATCTCGAAGGCGCGACGCCGGCCGACTATGCGCAGCTGGCCGATACCCTGCACGCCGAGATGGGCGGGCTGCACGCGGTGTTCCATGCCGCGGCCGAGTTCAAGGGCCTGGCCTCGATCGAGAACAGCGAGCCGCTCGACCTGGTCCGCGCGATTCATATCAACCTGACCGCACCGCTGATGCTCAGCCGCGCACTGATTCCGCTGCTGCGAGCCAGCGCAGTGGCGAGCGGCCAGGCCTCGGCGCTGGTGTTCACCCTTGAAGATCTGGATCTCGTCGGCCGCGCCTACTGGGGCGGCTATGGCATCGGCAAGCATGGACTGGAAGGTGTGCTCAGCATCCTGGTGCAGGAGCTCGAAGGCTCACCGCTGCGGGTCAATGGCTTCCGCCCCGGCCCGACCCGCAGCAATCTGCGCTCGCGGGCCTATTTCGCCGAAGACCCCGGGCAATGGCCGCCGCCGTCCGCGCACGCTTCCCGCTGCGTTGAGCTGCTGACGGGCCTTGCCGCCGAGCGGCATGGCGAGGTACTGCGCGCATGAGCACCCTGTCGGCCGCGATCCTGCTGTTCATGATTCTGGATCCACTGGGCAATGTGCCGATCTTTCTGAGCCTGCTGAAGCAGGTTCCGGCCGAGCGCCAGCGCTGGGTTTTGGCGCGCGAGCTGCTGATCGCGCTGGGCGTGCTGTTCGCCTTCCTGTGGGGTGGCCAGTACATCCTCGCGGCGATGCATCTGCGCCAGGAATCGGTGTCGATCGCCGGCGGCATCGTGCTGTTCCTGATCGGCATCCGGATGATCTTCCCGACCCCCGAGGGCGTATTCGGCGAGACGCCGGAGGGTGAGCCCTTCATCGTGCCGATGGCGATCCCGCTGATCGCCGGTCCGTCCGGCATGGCCGCGGTGATGCTGATGTCGAGCTCCGAGCCGGGTCGGATGGGCGACTTCAGCCTGGCCCTGTTCCTGGCCTGGCTGGCGACGGCGGTGATCCTGTTCTCGTCGACCTTCCTCTACCGTCTGCTCGGGCGCCGCGTGCTGACTGCGGTTGAGCGTCTGATGGGCATGCTGCTGGTCGCACTTTCGGTGCAGATGTTTCTGGATGGCGTGGTCGCCTTCCTGGCCCGTGGGTCGGTCGGCTGAACGTTCAGCGATGAAACTGTGCGCGCACGGCTGTCATCGGAACCCGGCAAGCTGCGCCGCTCATGCACGAGGTGCCGAATGATCTGGAACACCCTCGATGGCGAACCCCCGCTGGTGATTGCCCACCGCGGCGCCAGCGGTCTGCTGCCCGAGCACACCCTGGTCGCTTATGCGCTGGGTCTGGGGCAGGGCGCCGACGTGATCGAGCCCGATCTGGTGCCGACCGCCGACGGGATGCTGATTGCCCGGCATGAACCCGCCTTGGCGCACAGCACCGATATCGCCTCGCATGCCGAGTTCAGCGCGCGCTGCCGCGGTGAGGACTGGCTGTCGACCGATTTCAGCGCGAAAGAAATCGGCCGCCTGCGCGCGCGCCAACCCTTCGAAGGACGCAGCCGCCAGCACGACGGCTACCACGGCGTGCCGAGTTGGCCGCAGCTGCTCGAATGGGCAGCACAGGCGGCGCTTGAACGCGCCCAGCCGATTCGCCTGTACCCGGAGCTGAAGCATCCGGCCGAGTTCACTGCCCGCGGCCTGGACCCGGTGCCGCTGTTTCTTCAATCACTGCAGCAACTGCCCTCCGCCGTTGAGATCTGGGTGCAGTGCTTCGAGGTCGAACCGCTGCGTCGCGTGCATGCGGCCACGGGCCTGCCCTGCACCCTGCTGCTCGCGCAGTCGGATGACTGGCACGCGGCCGTCGCCGCGCATGGCGATTGGCTGCACGGCCTTGGCGTCGACAAACGCCTGCTGTGGCGCGCGCCCGAACGCAGCAGTGGCCTGCTCGAGGCGGCTCATGCGGCCGGCCTGCGCGTGCATCCATGGACCTATCGCGATGATCGTGTGGGCGAAGGTCATACCGATGTGCGTAACGAGCTTGCCGCTGCACTGCGATTGGGAGTGGATGCGGTGTTTTGCGATTTCCCCGCCACCGGCGTGGCGGTGCGAGAGGGGCTACGGCGCGATGCGCGGAGTGTGCAGGCATGAGCCTGCAGCCGCGAATTGCGGCCGGCGCGGCCGGCAAGCTTTCACTCCGTCGCGCCGTGCGCTGATGCAGATCGGACATCTGAGCCGCGCCACCGGCGCCAGCGCGAAAGCGCTGCGGCATTACGAATCGCTGGGCCTGCTCGGCGCCGTCGCGCGTCGCGGGCGCTATCGGATCTACAGCGATACGCAGCTCGATCGCGTGCAGATGATCCGGCTGGCCCAGGGCTTCGGTTTCCGGCTGGCCGAGCTCGATTGGGTCGAGCGCGCCGATTGGCAGGAAGTGCTGCGGCGCCTGCACGCAAAACGCGAGCGGACGCAGGCCGAGATCGCCCGGCTGCAGGCCGAGCTGGCGCGGATCGACGCGGGCATCGCCGAGTTGATCGCCTGCCCGGAGGCCGTCACGCATCCGGCTTCGGTGGCCGCCTGCGTGAAGGCATGAGCGCAGCGAGCTTGTCCGCTGAACATGGATTGCGATCACGGCAGTCGTGTGCGCGGAAGCGCTGTGTCGACTCGACGAAACCAGTGCTTGACTCTGCCCCATGGGGCAGATGGAACACTGGCGGTCCTGACGTCAACGAGTGAACCGCGATGCGCATCCTGCTGGTGCTGGGCCACCCTGATTCCGAGAGCTTCTGCGCCGCACTGGCGCAGAGCTATGCCGATGCCGCGCGTGCTGCCGGCCACGAGCTGCGTGAGCTGAGGCTGCACGCCCTCGACTTCGATCCGATCCTGCATCGTGGTTATCGCGAGATCCAGCCGCTGGAGCCCGATCTGCAGCGCGCCCAGGCCGACATCCTGTGGGCCGAGCATCTGGTGTTCGTGTACCCGGTCTGGTGGGGTGGGGTGCCGGCGCTGTTGAAGGGCTTTCTGGATCGCCTGCTGCTGCCGGGTTTTGGCTTCCGCTACCGCAAGAACTCTCCGTTCTGGGACCGCCTGCTCAGCGGCCGCAGCGCACGCCTGATCACCACCCTCGATACGCCCGGCTGGTACTTCCGCTGGGTCTGGGGCGCGCCCGCACACCGGCAGATGCGCCAGACCGTGCTGGAGTTCTGCGGCATTCGGCCGGTGCGCCTGACCGCGTTTGCACCGCTGCGACACGCCACGCCGGCGCAGCGTCAGCGCTGGCTCACTGCCGTTGCCGCGCTCGGGCGAGCGGGCGGCTGAGGCCAGCGCGCCGCGCAATCATCCGCTCTCGCGATCGGGAGCACGCGGGTGCGCCCGACACCGCCTCAGCTTCCGGTTGCGCCCGCCTGCAGATGCCGGGCCTGGCGCTTCGGCGTGGCACCCGCGCTTTGGCCGCCGCGGCTGCGCGGCAGCGGGGCGGCGCTGTCGGCGGGCTCGAAGTCGAAGCGTGAGCGGCCGCCAGCGGCGCGGTAGTCCTCCACCAGGGCGCGGTCGATCTGCTCGGATGGCTTGTCGCCCAAGGCATGCAGATGCTCACGCATCAGCAGCACCAGACGCTCGTGCGCGATCGCATGGGTCTGGCCGATGCGCGCGTACAGCCAGTCGCTGAAGTCGAGAAAGTGCGCGAACGGCGAGCTGCCCAGCAGCAGGGCCAGGCCGCGCGGGTGGCGGCCGGAATTGGCGACGATGTCCCAGTAGCGCGAGAACCGCGACAGCCGCTGCAGGGTGGCGAAGTCGACTGCGTTGGTGGCGAGGATGTTGTAGGGCGGATCCGGGTTGAAACGCAGCCCGAACTCCATCGTGTGGCGCGCGATCGGCGCGCCGCGCAGGCGTTTGAGGATGCCGAACTGCACCTCGTGCGGGGCCAGCGCCACCAGCCGATCAAAGCCGGCGGCGAAGCTCGTCATGTCCTCGCCGGGCAGGCCCGCGATCAGGTCCACATGCAGATGCGCGCGGCTGTGGGCGCGCAGCCAGCGCAGGTTGGCCTCGGCGGCGGCGTCGTTCTGGCGCCGCGAGACCCGCGCCTGCACTTCCGGGTTGAAGCTCTGGATGCCGATCTCGAACTGCAGGCTGCCGGGCGGGAACTGTGCGATGACTTCCTTCAGGCGTTCTGGCAGGTGGTCGGGGATCAGCTCGAAGTGGACGAACACCGGGTCATCGGGTGCTGCAGTGAGCTTGTCCAGAAAGAAGCCGAGGATCGCCAGTGAGGTGTCGACCTTCAGGTTGAATGTCCGGTCGACGAACTTGAATTGCCGCGCGCCGCGTGCGTAGAGATCGTCCAGCGCCTGCAGGAAGGCCGGCAGCGGAAACGGCCAGGCAGTCTTGTCGAGCGCGGACAGACAGAACTCGCATTTGAACGGGCAGCCGCGCGAGGCCTCGACATACACATGGCGGCGCTGCAGGTCGTCCTCGCTGTACTCGGCATACGGCATCGCCAGCTCGGTCAGCGGCGGCTGCGTGCCTGGGATCACCCGCGCCGGCGGGCGTTCGCCGGCCAGCAGCGCACGCGCGAGTTCGGTGAAGCTGACATCGCCCCAGCCGGTGATGACGTAGTCGGCCAGAGCGCAGATGCGCTGCTGGTCGACCTCATGGCTGACCTCGGGGCCGCCGAGCACGATCAGCAGCTCGGGCGCGACCACGCGCAGCTGCGCCACCACGCGAGTGGTCTCCTCGACGTTCCAGATGTACACGCCGAGGCCGAGCACGCGCGGCGCATCCGCCAGCAGCTTCTCGACGATCTCCTCGGTCTTCTGGCCGATCACGAATTCGCGGATGACGGAGTCGTCGCGCAGCTCGGCCAAGTTGGCGCGCAGGCAGCGCAGACCCATCGAGGCGTGGGCGAAACGGGCGTTCAAGGTGGCAAGGACAATGGCGGGCATGCGCGCATGGTAAAGCCTTGGCGCGGATTTGCTGACCGGGACGGTGCGCATTTGGCGCGCGATTTGCATGCGGGATGCGGCCGTTGAGTCGAGCAGCCTGATCTCTGGTGCTATCGGCCGCAGCCATACAGCATGTGCGGCTGGGTGCGCTGGTCGCACCCAGCCTCACCGCCCGCTCGTCGTGGCGACCTTTCAAAGCCCTGCTGCTGTGGATGCCTGTGACCGACCAAACCAAGCCTCGTCCCGATGCGAACGCCTACGCCGATTCCGCGGCTGCCCTGTTGGCCGAACACGCGCCGGGTACCTACCGGATCCGACCGCTGCTGGAAGCGCTGATCGTGTTCGTCGCCCTGATGCTGGCGACCTTCATCACGGTCGGCTTCATCTATCAGCGCGCGCTGGTGGCGCAGAAGCAGGAGATCCGGCAAGGCCTGCTGCGCACCGCCAACGTGCTGTCGACCCTGGTCGATGCCGATCTGCATCGGCGCTTCGACAGCGCCGAGCAGGAGTCGGCGCCGGAGTTCATCGCGCAGGAGCAGATGTTGATCCGCGCCCGCAAGGCCGACCCGCAGATCGCCTTTCTGTACACCGCGGTGCTCAAGGGCGATGCGGTGTTGTTCGTGCTGGATGCCACGCCGCAACCGGCCGAAGGCGAGGACGACACTCGGGTTGCATTGCTTGAGCCCTATCCCGATCCGCCGGCCGAAATCGTCACGGCGCTGCGCGAGCAGACCACCACAGCCAGCGACGAGCCCTACACCGATGAGTGGGGCACCTTCGTCAGCGCTTATGTGCCGCTGCTGGACGAAGCAGGTCAGTTCTATGCCGTGCTGGGTCTTGATCTCGATGTCTCCGACTATCTCGACCGTCTGGAGCCGATCGAGCGCGCCACCCAGCGCGCGCTGGTGACTGCGTTTTTCATTGCCTTCCTGACCGCGGCCGCGGTGTGGTTTCTGCGCCGCTTCATCCTGGAACTGCACCGCCGACGCAATGCGTTGTATGCCGATCTGCGCCGACTGGGCCGGGCGTCCGGCGACGGAGCGGACACGTGATCCAGGCCCGCAGCGCGGCCGTGGCGGCCCTGCTGATCGCTGCCGCCAGTTTCATCCAGGCGATCTCGATCGGCATCAACGCGGTGGTGTTTCCGACCGCGCTTGAGAGCTACGGTGTCAGCAAATCGATGATCGGCCTGATCATGGCGATCGAGTTCGTGTCGGTGTTCGCGGTCAGCGGCGCGATGCCGCGCCTGCTCGGTATCGCACGCCTCTACACCTGGCTGCTGATCTCGACCCTGTTGCGGCTGCCGGCGCTGGTGTTGCTCAGCTATGTCGTGGAGGTTCCGGCCTGGCTGTTCCTGGTCGCCCTGCACGGGCTCGGCAATGTGCTGTTCGGCAGTCTGCTGCAGACCTGGATAAACAGCCTGAGCTTCAGCGGCGCGCGTGGCCTGCTGATCGCCCTCTACGGCAGCTCGATTTCGATCGGCCTGGCCCTGGGGCCGGTGCTGGCGCAGGGCATCGGGGGCTTCGAATCCGCAGTCGCGCCGGGCCTGCAGTGGCTTGACCAATTGCTTGCCCAGCACTTTTCGTTTGGCCCGGATGGCCAGATCACCACAGCCACTCGCAGCGCACTGCTGCTCAGCGCGTTGTTCAGCACGCTGGCGGCGATTCCGATCCTCGGCGGGCGGATCTTCTCGCCGCGCTTCGAGCGTGCTGTCCAAGGCAGCCTGGTGTCGACCCTGCGCCGCGCGCCGGCGGTGATGTTCGCGATCGCCTTGACCGGCACCACCATCCTCGGTCTGCAGAGCTTTATCACCCTTTACGGCATCAACAACGGGCTGGCGTTCGATCAGGCCGCGCTGCTGCTGTCGGCCTTCATGCTCGGCGCGATCGTGCTGGAGATGCCGTTCGCCTGGTTGTCCGATCACTTCGATCGTCGGTATGTGCTGATGGGCCTGGTGCTGCTGTCGGTGGCGGCAGCGGTCGGCCTGCCGATGGCGATCTACGACCCGTGGCTGGCCAAGGGCCTGCTGTTCTGCTGGGGCGGCGTGATGGGCGGCCTGTACTCGATCTGCCTCGCGGTGATCTCCGAGCGTTTCGAGGGTGCCGATCAGATCGCCGCCAACGGCATGGCCTCGATCATGGAGGCGCTGGGCGGAATGTTCGGCATCCTCGCGATCGGCCTCGCCATGGAAGCCTTCGCCATGGACGGTCTGCCCTATGTGCTGATGTTCGCCTGCGTGCTGTATTTCAGTTTCGCCTTGACCCGCTACCCCATCCGTTGAACACAAAAAAGAGAACAGAGTCATGATCAAGCCCGACATCGCCGTCCAGGAAAACCCCAACTACCAGAAGATGCTGGACATCGGCTTCCCCGAACAGCGCGAGGCCTGGCAGGCCGAGAAGGCCGTGTATGCCGACGGCAAGCTGCAGATCGCCGGCCATCCGGTGATGGAAGACTGGGAAGACAACTACATGCAGGCCTTGGCCGATGTCGCCGCGCGCGGCGGCGGGCGGGTGCTGGAGCTCGGCTTCGGCATGGCCATTTCGGCGGGCTACGTGCAGCGCCATCCGGTGGCCGAGCACGTGATCATCGAGGCCAACGCCGAGGTGTTCGAGCGCCTGCAGGCGTTCGCCAAGGAACACCCCAGCGTGACCCCGCGCTTCGGCTTCTGGCAGGACGTGATCGCCACTCTCGAGCCGGAATCCTTCGACGGCATCCTGTTCGACACCTACCCGACCCAGGAAGAAGAGGTGGCGACGCACTGGTTCTTCTTCGCCGAAGCGCATCGCCTGCTGAAGAAGGGCGGAGTGTTCACCTACTTCTCCGACGAGGTGCGCGATTTCTCGCCCCGCCATCGCCAGGCCCTGATCGATGCCGGCTTCCACGCCGACGACATCGTCGCCGAAGTGTGCGAGGTCAACACCCCGGCGGAGTGCCTGTACTGGAAAGACCCGACCATCGTGGTGCCGATCGTCATCAAGCGCTGAGCTTTGCGCTCACAGCCGCCGCATTGATACGCGGCGGCTGTCGCGTTTCAGGGATTCAACGCGGCTGCCAGCGCACCTGCAGCAGGGTGATGTCGTCGCTCTGTTCGGCCTCGGCGACATAGCCGCTCAGAGCATCCAGGAGGGCGCGGTTGCGTGCCGCCATGTCGCCCTGTGCTGCCGCCACCGCGGCCTCCATCGGCGGATTGCCCCAGGGCACACCGGCGCTGTTCATCGCCTCATTGACACCGTCGGTGTACAGCAGCAGCACATCGCCGGGTGCCAGCTGAAGTTCAGCGGCTGAATACTCCAGGCCCTCCATCACGCCAAGCGCCACGCCTTCGGCGCCACCGATCACCGACAGCCCGCCCGCATGCACATGCAGCGGGTGGTTGTGGCCGGCGTTGCTGTAGGTCATCAGACCGCTGTGGGTGTCGAGGATGCCCAGGAACAGGGTGACGAACATGCCGGCGTCGTTGTCGACGGAGAGTTCGTCATTGGCCCGGCGCAGCACATCCTCGGGCGCATCGATCAGCAGCGCAGCGGCCTTGACCAGGGTCTTGGCCTTGGCCATGAACAGCGCCGCCGGCATGCCCTTGCCCGACACATCCGCCATCACCAGCGCCAGCCGCCCGCCTTCGAGCCAGAAGAAGTCGTAGAAGTCGCCGCCGACTTCCTTGGCAGGTATCAACGCGGCATGCAGTTCGATCGGGCCGCTGCCGGGTGCGGGGAAGCTGCTCGGCACCATGCTCATCTGGATCGAGGCGGCCAGCTTCAAGGCTTCGTCCAGCTTCTGCTTCTCGACATAGACCTCGGTCAGGCGGGCGCGGTCGAAAGCCATCAACACCACCCCGCCGAGCGCCTGCAGCAGTACCTCGTCATCGCTGTCGAAGCCGTCTTCGCCACGCTTGTTGATCACTTCCAGCACGCCGATGCTCTGGCCATCGCCGCGCAGCACCGGCAGCGCCAGCAGGTTGCGTGGGGTCTGGCCGCTGCCGTTGCGGCCATCGAAATCCGGGTCGGCCGCGCAGTCCGGCACGTTCTGCAGACGGCCGCTGTTGAGCGCGCGCTGGGCGATGCCGCGGCCAGGTTCCAGCACGATCGACGCGCCTTCAGCCGAGCCTTGGGCATAGCTCGAACGCAGCTCGCCGGTGGCCGGGTTGTGCAGAAACAGAGTGCTGCGCTCGGCGCCCATCAGAGCGGTGGTCTTGGCCACGATCACCGGCAGCAGTTCGTCCAGGCGCACGCCGGCCGACAGCGCGCGCGACACTTCCAGCAGCGCGTTGACGGTGCTCAGCTGACGCGCCAGCTCGCGTGCGGTGCGATCGGTCTTGCGGCTGTACCACACCGCGATGCCTGTGATCAGGGCGATCAGCAGGCCCAGCCCCAAGGCCAGCAGGCTGCCTTCGCGCACGGGTTTCAGGCGCGCCTCGAATTCGTTCAGGCTGATATCGATCCCGAGCGCTGCGACCACCTCACCTTGCGCGTTCTTGAGCGGCTCGAATGCGCTGATGAAGCTGCCCCATTCGTCGGTATAGGGCCGCGAGACGATGCCGCGGCCTTCGCGCAGGGCGGTCCAGATATCCGCCGGCGGGTCTTCAAACTCCTCCATGATCTGCACCCAGTCGGGGTCGATTTCGGTGTCGCCCGGGCGCGGCGTGGAGCCATCCAGCACAAAGCACAGGCGGCCATCGCGCTCGATCAGCGTCCACGCGTAGGCAATCTCCGCATCTGCAGCGAGCACGTCGCGCAGCGGCTCGATCGCCCGCTGGTAGTCGGGCTGCAGATGCTGAGCGGGATCGTTGAACCGGGCATGCACATCCAGATCGATGCCGCGCGCCGCGATGCGTGCGGTGCGTGCGAGACCGGAGTGGATCTCGCCGATCATCGCCTCCTGCGCGCGCCAGAACACCACGCCGACAATGGCGCTGAAGGCAGCGGCCACCAGCAGCCCGACGGCCACGCCAGATAGCCAGGGCGGCAGCCGCTGCCGCTGCCGGCTGCCGACGATTTGTTGGCGTTCGCTGCTCATCAGGCGCCGCCTCACCCGAGTCGCGTCAAGGCGCTGGCGCGGTCGGGCTCGATGGTGAGGATCTTGCTGAAGCCGGCGATGTCGAACACCTCGCGCACGCCTGCGTTCATCCCGCACAGCACCAGCGCGCCGCCGCCACGCTGCAGCTTCTTGGCCAGCATCAGCACCACCCGCAGGCCGGCCGAGCTGACGTATTCGATGCTGGTCAGCTCCAGCACCAGCCGGTCAGCCAGGCCGACATGCTCGGCCAGATGGCGATCAAGCTCGCTGGAGGTGTTGGTGTCGAGGCGGCCGGTGAGCGCCAGCACGCGATGGCTGCCGGCGGTGATGTCTTCGAAAGTGAGCATGTCGGATCCGAGGGGGCAAAGCGAGGGACTGAGAGAGCCTGCGGGGATGCAGATCGCGGGCGGGATGCGGAAGATCAGGCGGCAGGCGCGATGCGCTTGCGCAGGTGCAGCAGGTTGCGGTCATTCTCGCGACGCCAGCTGACCTCGTCCATCAGCTCGCGTACGAGGTGGATGCCGAGCCCGCCGATGTCGCGGTCTTCCAATGCAAGATCGGTGTCAGGCGCGGCCCGCGACAGCGGATCAAACGCCACGCCGCGGTCGATCACTTCGACCTGCACCTGCTCGTCGATCAGGTCGACGCGCACCTCGATCGGTGTGCCGCCGCCGTCCGGGAAGGCGTAGTCGGCGACATTCGTCAGCACCTCATCGAGGGCGACCTGGAAGGCCATGCTGACGCGCATGTCGAGGCCGGCAGCGTCAGCCCATTGCGCAAACTGATCGGCGAAGTCGCTGATCGCGGCGCGCTCGCAGGCGATCTGGAATACATGCGCTCGGTCCATCCGCATCAGGCCGTGATCAGGTCGCCGCAATGTGACACATCCATCGTGTGTGGCGCGAGCCTTGCTTAACCGCAGTGCTCGCCGCGGCGAGATTCCACGCAATCACTCATCGCTACGAGCGGCGGCCGCACGCGGCGCGCCCCTGCAGGATTCCGCATGTCTCCCAGCTCTGTCCTGCCTCCGTTCGCCGCAGCGGTGATGCGCTCTCCGTTTACCCAGTTCGGCAGTGATCTGATGGAGCGCGGGCTGCGCCGTTTCGGCGAGCGGCGGCCGCTGGCGATGGTCGGCCGCAGCCCGGCGCTGCGCGAGCTGCAGCGCAAGATTTCCAAGGTGGCGGGCTTCCAGGAGCCTCTGCTGATCACCGGTGAGTCGGGTGTCGGCAAGGAGCTGGTCGCGCGCAGCGTGCATCTGCTGGGGGCGCAGTCGGCGAAAGCGTTCGTGGCGGTCAATTGCCCCCAGCACCAGGAGGGCAACCTCACCGTCAGCGAGCTGTTCGGGCACGAAAAGGGCAGTTTCACCGGCGCGGTGTCCGAGCGCGCCGGCGTGTTCGAGCAGGCCAAAGGTGGCACGGTGTTTCTGGACGAGATCGGCGATCTGCACATGAGTGCGCAGCGCATGTTGTTGCGAGCGCTCGCTGAGCTTGAGTTCACGCGCCTCGGCGGCAGCCGTCTGCAGCCGATGGAGGTGCGACTGGTGGCGGCCACCAACCGCACTCTGGAAGGCTTGATCGCACGCGACGCCTTTCGCAACGATCTGTTTTTTCGCCTGCGCTATTTCCAGCTGCTGGTGCCACCGCTGCGCGAGCGTGAGGACGACTGGCTGCTGATGGCCAACCACCAGCTGCGTGGACTGGCGCGGCGCTACGGCGTTGACAAGCAGTTCGACGCCGACAGCCTGCAGCTGCTGACGCGCTATGCCTGGCCTGGCAACTGCCGGGAGCTCGCGAACGTGGTGTCGATGGGCTACGCGATGGCCGACGGCGACCGCATCGCTCCGCCTGACTTCGAGCAGCTGCTGAGCACAGGCCAAGCCGCGGCGCCGCGTGACGAAGCTGCACTGCTGCAGCAGCTGGCCAGCGGCAGGCTGCAGTTCTGGACCGACGTGCACGCGCCGTTCCTGAACCGCGATTTCAACCGCCGCGAACTGCGCGAGCTGGTCCGACAGGCGCTCGCCCGGGCTGAAGGCAGCTACCGCCGGATGCTGCCCCTGTTGGGGCTGGTCGAGACCGACTATCAGCGCCTCATGGATTTCCTGCGGCACCACGATCTGAAGCCCTGCGCCTGACGGTGGTGCAGTCGCTGGCGCTCTCGGGCCTTGCGATCGAATGCTTGCTGGCACCGCTCGAAGCCGCGTCGACGCGCTCGTTGCGGACAGCCGCGCCAGCCGGCCTTCTGTTCATCCGAATGCGGATTCCACCCAGCGTCCGGAGCGGTTCGCGAACCCGGATACAGGTCGGATCTCCGCCGCTGCGGATCGAGAAATGGAGATCCGGCTCTATTGCGCTGGAGTGTGGGCTCCATTGGCCTGAAGCGGCTCCACGGCTTGAGCAGCGAAATCAAGCCGCTTGCGAAAACTGTGATGGGTGGCACGCCCCGTGCATAGGCTTGCCCGGCCAGCGCAGCGCCCCGGCGCTGCGCTCCGGCCCAATCCCAACATCAGTTACGGAGATGCACAATGAGCACCAACATCACGCGCGGCGAGATCCTCGACATCATCGGCACCTTCGCAGTCAACAATCCGGACTACCGCAAAGCCCTGCTGGCCGATCCGAAGGCCGTACTCGCCAAGCAGATGGGCCAGAGCCTGCCGGACAGCATGAAAGTGAAGGTTGTCGAGGAAACCGCCGACACCATCTACCTGATCGCTCCCTACGCGGCTCCGGTCAGCGGCGAGCTGTCCGATGCTGACCTGGAGCAGGTCGCCGGCGGCAAGGGCAAGGACGGCGGCGGCGGAGACCGCCACGAGTCCAGCAACACCTACATCTGCAACGACACCGCGGGTGTCGGTACCCGCGTTGAGATCACCACCAACGTCGGCTGATGGAACCGGCGCCCGCTGCTGCAGCGGGCGCCCTTTCATGCCTATTCAGTCCGCCCCTTGGGCACACCCGATTCCGCCGCTGGAAGCAATGCGCGACGCCACCCGGCGCGCGCGTGCGGCCAGCCGCTTTGATGAGCGCATGGCCGCAGGCCCTGCGCTGTTTGCCGCTTTGTGCGAAACCCAGGACACCCCCGCCTGCCGCCTGTGGAAGCGCCTGCTCGGCGATGCTCCCGGCAGCAGCCTGCGCTGGCAGCGCCGCCTGGCCTGGGACGGCTGGAGCGTGCAGGCCGCGTGCGCCGCGCTGGCACAGCCAGTGGACATGCCTGAGCTGGCGCAGCAGCTTGTCCAGCTGCAGCCTGCGTTGGACTGGACCCGGGCCGACGGTCGCCCCGACTGGGCGCGCTGGGCGGAGCAGGTGTTCACCGACGCGCTGCCCGCTGCCAGCGCTACCGAGCGCAACAGCCTGCGCCCGCTGCAGGAAGTGCTGGCCCAGCACTTCGCCCGGGTTGGTTCGGCGCTCGCGAGCCACGGTGGATCGATCGAGGCCGCGTTCGAAACCTGGCCGGTGCTGGCCCGCCAGCTGGCTGAGGCCCGCACACAGGCCAGTGCTCAACTGCGCACGCTGTGGCATCGCCTGCATGCGGATGCCGATGTGCGCGCGCAGACCTTCGGCCTCGAGTTCGGCGCTTGGCCGCTGCGGATCAGTGCAGCCGACTGCGATCGTCATCGCGACGGCCAGCAGGTGCTGCGGCTGGAGTTCGCCGCCGGCGCGCTGTATTTCAAGCCGCGCTGCCTGCGCATCGACGTCGCCTTCGCGGAGGTCTGCCGCGCGCTCGCCGCAGCCGGCCTGCCGGCGCCGCCCGCGCTGCCCGCGCTCGCGCTCGACGGCTACGGCTATCAGGCCGAGGCGCGTGCGCTGAGCGATCCTTCTGTCCTGCCCGGCAGCGTGTTCGAAGACTTCGGCGCCTTGCTCGCGCTGGCCTGGCTCGGCAATGCGCGCGATCTGCATCGCGATAACCTGCAGCTGACGGCGCGTGGCCTGCAGCTGTTCGACCTCGAAGCATTGCTGCAGCCGGAGCGCGCGGCGGCCGATGCCTACGAGAACGGCGTGCTCGCCAATGGCCTGCTCGACTTCCGCTGCGCCAGCAGTGGTCAGGATGCAGCTGGAATTGGCGCGCTGGAGCAGGCGCTCGGACGACACTTGACCGAAGACGAGCAGGCGCGGATCGACAGTGGCTTCCGCCGCCTGCTGCATGCCCTGTGCAGCACAGGCACACAGGCGCTGCTGTCGCGGCTGTTTGAACCCACACTGATGCTGCGCGTTGTGTATCGCCCGAGCGCGGTGTATGCCAGCGTGCTGGCGGCGCTGCGCGAACCGCGCGCGCTTGGCGACGGCGCGCTGGGCATTCTCGCCACCGACAGCCTGCATGCGCCCCTGCTCGATTACCCGCAGCCGCCGCCGGAATGGGCGCTGGCGGCCGAAGAGCGCGCCCAGCTTGAGCGCGGCGATATCCCCTTGTTCGAACTGTCCGCGCAGGCGCGTGGCTTCCGCGTCGATGGGCCCGAGCTGTTTGTACGCTCGGCGAACGAAGTGCTGACGCAGCGGCTTGGCACGCTGGATTCGCGCGCCATCGACGCGCAGGCGCAGCAACTGCGCACCGCCCTGCAGCTGCGCGCGCAGCCGCACTGCAGCGGCCTGGCCGGTCGCCTCGCTGCATGGAGCGGCCAGCCCGCAGCGCCCAGCCTGCTGCGCGGTGTGGCTGGCGAGCTGCTGGCTGCGGTGCAGGCCGATGCCCACGCATTCGCGCTGTCCGATCCGGGTCGCGACGCCGAGTTGGATCTCGACGGCGCTGGTGTGTCATCAACGGCGTCCCTGTTGCATAGCATTCGCGAACAGCCGCTGCCGGCGGCACTCGATCTCGATGGCGGCGTCGCCGGCCTGCTGTTCGCGTTGGCCGTGCAGGCGCTGCGTGCGCCGCAGGCGGCCGAGCTGGAGCTGGCCGAGCGTTGCGCCATGACCTTGCTGCAGCCCGCCCTGCCAGTCGGCTACAGCGGCCAGCCGCAGCCGGGACTTGCGCACGGTCTGGCCGGCATGGCGCTCGCGCTCGGGCTTGCCGCGCGCGCCTTCGATCAGCCCCACTGGCGCGCGCATGCCGAGCAGCTGTGCGTGGCCGAAGACGCGCTGTTCGATCCGCACACCGCGAACTGGCCGGCGACACCCGGCCAGCCGGCGGCGCTCAATGCCTGGTGCAATGGGGCAAGTGGCGTGCTGCTGGCCCGCGCGATGCTCGGTCTGGGTCTGAACAGTCCAGCCGCACAGGCCGCACGCGCGGCCCTGTCCACGCTGCCGGAAGCCAGCGTCGATCACCTCTGCTGCGGCGAACTCGGTCGTCTGCTGGCCTGGCAGGCGATCGCGCGCATCACCGCCGACGACGCACTCGCCGCGGTCGCAGACACTCGCTTTGACACCCTTCAGCAGCGCTGGGCGCAGCGCCGCGAGCGCCTCGATCAACCGCGTGGCCTGAGCCTGCTGCGCGGCGTGCGCGGTCTGGCCTGGGGCTGGTCCGCGTATCGCGACGCCGCGCTGCCGAATCCGGCCCTGCTCGGCCTGCGCTGGAGCGAGCTGCATGACTGAGTCCGTCTGCCGGCGGCTGCCGGTGCTCGATTGCGCCGAATCTGCGCAGTGGTCGCAGGCGGTGCTGGACAGCCGCAGCGACTGGCGCATCCGGCGCTGCGACGTGCCCTTCCACACCCTGGGCACCGCCAGCTATCTGGATGCCAGCGCTGGCGCCGAGGTTTATGTCGAACGCGCGCGGCAGTCCAACCCATGGCTTGCAGATCGGTTCGGCGCCCTGATCGAACTCCTGCGCGCAGCGATGCAGCGCAGCCTGGATGCGCCGGTGCTGCTGGCGCGCGACAAAGCGCTGCCGGGCTTCCACATCTTCGGCGCCGCGCCCGCATTCGAGCGCCCGTTCGCCAGCATCCACGCCGACCGTCAATACCGCGGGCTCGATTGGAGTCACGAAGGCGCGGTCGATGAAGAACACACCCTGTCGGTGACCCTGCCGCTGTGCCTGCCGGCCAGTGGCGGTGGGCTGCGACTGTGGCCGCTGGACGGCCGCCAGATCGAAACCCTGGACGCCGAACAGCGCCGTGCCCTGCTGGCCAGCGCGCCGCCGGTGCAGGAACAGGCCTACACGGTCGGCGAAGCGGTGCTGCACGACGGCCACCTGTTGCATCAGATCGCCCCCTTGCGCGCCGCGCAAACGGGCGAGTGGCGAATCACTCTGCAGGCGCACGCGCTGCGTTTCGGCGGAGCTTGGCACTTGTACTGGTGAGCCCATGACCCAGGTTGTTCTGCACAGTCTCGATCCCGACCAGGCCGCGCGCTACGCCGCGCTGACCTTTCCGGCCTATCGCCATCTGCTCGACGGCCGCCCGCAGCCGCGTCACCGCGAGGGCGACACCCGCGTGGTGCTGCCGATCGCGCTCGGCGCGCGTGGCGAGGACGGCGGCCCGCTCGGCCTGGCCCTGGCCGAGCGCGTGCCTGCCGCGCCAACCATCACCCTGCTGTCGGTGTTCGTGGTGCCGGGCCTGCGTCGGGTCGGCCTGGGCCGTGCGCTGATCGGCGGCATCGAACAGATCGCCCGCGCCGAGGGCGCACAGCAGATCGAGGCAACCTGGATGCACGGCAGCGCGCAGGGCGAAGCAGTGCCCGGCCTGCTGGCGAAATGCGGCTTCGGTGCGCCGGAATCGCGCATGCTCAGCGTCCGCTTCGACGCCGCAAAGATGGCCGAAGCCGAGTGGCTGCGGCGCTATCCGCTGCGCAGCGAGTACAGCGTCTTCAGCTGGGCGGACCTCAGCGATGAGGAGCGCGCGAAGCTGCAGGCCAGTCAGCGTGCCTCCGCCTGGATCGCGCCCGACCTGCAGCCCTGGGATCACGACGCCATGGGCTTCGAGCCCGGCACCAGCGTCGGCCTGCGCTACCGCGGCGAGGTGGTCGGCTGGATCATCACCCACCGTCTGGATGCCGACACCGTGCGCTACACCTGCAGCTTCATCCGCGCTGATCTCGGCCGGCTCGGCCGTATCCTGCCGCTGTACGGGGAATCGTTCCGACGCCTGCGCAAATTCGGCTTCAAGCGCGGCATGTTCACCACGCCGTGGCGGCACGCCGGCATGGCCGCGTTCGCCCAGCGCTGGATGGCGCCGTATGCCGAGTTCGTCGGCGAAACCCGCGGCGCGCGGCGGGCGCTGACCGATGCGTAGCCATCAATGCATGCTGGTGCTGGTGCTGATCGCGAGCTCGGCATGGGCGCCACTCGCAAACAGCGCCGAAGCACCGAGCCTGAGCGTGCTGGATGCCGTCGACGCCGCCTTGCGCAGCAGCCCGGCGGTCGAGATTCAGCGCACCGAGGTCCAGCTCGCCAGCGGCCGCGCTCTGGAGACCCTTGGCGCACTGGATCCGGTGATCTCCGGGCGGCTGTCGATCGAGCGCCTGAACGAGGAGCTGACCAATTCCGCGCGTGCCGCCGAGGTCACCCGCCGCGAACAGATCCAGACCACCATAGGCACGCTCGAAAGCGAGCGCATCAATGCCGATGCGGCGCTCGCCAATGCACTCGAAGTCGCCTCCGATCCGGCCAACTTTCGCTTCACCAATCCCGACGATCAGGCTCGGCTCGACCTGCTCAACACCCTGCTGGCCGGCACCGATTCGCCGGTGACCCGCGCCGAGATCGAAGCCCTGCGCGAGGACGCGATCCAGCAGCAGGTGACGGCGGCCGGACGCCGCGCCACCGATGCCGCCGCGCAGGAAGCGCGCGAGCGTGAGCGGCTGGCTCGGCTGGGTGAAGTGCCGGATGCCGAGGTCTCGCACGATGTCTCCGCCAACCTTGAATTGCGCCGCGCATTTCGCAGCGGCGGCAGCGCCGCGGCCTACGCCAACCTGTCGGTGTTCGGCTTCAACAAGGACGGCAAGCCGCGCGCCAGCGAGGACGGCGGTTCCGGCGTGCTCGATCTCTACCGCAGCCGGATCGGCTTTCGCTTCAACCTGCCGCTGGGCGCGGGCCGCGGTGCGCCGGGCAGCGAGATCGACGCCGCTGCGGCCGAACAGCGTGCGGCCGAAGCGGCCCTGCTGTACCAGCTGTCGGCGGTGGTCGCGGACGTGGTCGATCGCTACTGGCTGCTGGTCGCCCTGCAAAGTCGTGAGGCCGTGCTCATGGACTCGCTGGAGCGGCAGCGGCAGCTGGCCACGCTGACCGCGGCGCTGATCCGCGCCGACCTGCTGCCGGGCAGCGAAGCCACCCTGTCGGATGCCTCGCTGGCGCAGGCTGAAGCCGCCCAGCTGGCGGCGCAGCGTAGCCGAGCGGTCGGTCAGGCCGCGCTGGCCGCAGCGATCGGCCACGATGCCGCGCTCGCCCTGCCGCTGGCGGCCGATGCGCTGCCGCTGGAGCTGCGCGTCAGCCATCTGGACGCCGTGCAGGAGCCCGCGCTGTGGGCCGCCGTCGCGGCCGAGCGCGCCGATGTGCAGAGCGCGCTCAGCCAGCGCGCGGCGGCTGCGCTTCGCCTGGGCCAGGCGCAGTCGGATCGTCGCAGCAGCAGTGATCTCGGCATCGATGTATTCGCCACCGGCGTCGACGAGGGCTCACGCGTGCTGGAGCAACTGCGCGGCTCACTGCTGGGCCGCTGGACCGGGCCGAGCATTTCCTTGAACTGGAGCTACGAGCGCCCGATCGGCCTCCGCGCCGCCGGCGGCCGCGCGCAGCAGCAGGCGCGCGAGGCGCAGTCGGCGCTGCAGCTGCGCGAATCCGAGCGCAGCGTGGCGCGCCAGCTGCAGCAGCTCGGCCAGCAGCTGGGGCTGTCGCTGCAGGAATTTGAGCTACGCCAGCGCGCGGTCGACGGCTGGAACCGCAGCGTCGACGGTGAGCGTCAGCGCCTGTCCGGCGGCGCCGGTACGGTGATTGATTTGCTGCTGACCGAAGAGCGCCGCACCGCCGCCGTGCTGGAGGCGATCAATGCGCAGTACCGCGTCGCCAGCGGCCTGGTCGCGCTGCGCCATGCGGCGGGTGCACTGCTGCAGTTCGACACCGAGGGCGCTGCCAGCATCCGTGCAGTCGACCTGCTGGTGCTGGATGCCAGCCTGCTCGATCCGCGCCTGCCGGTTGCGGCCGCGAAGTCCGACGCGAAGCCAGTCGCAGCGCCCGCCGCACGATGAGTCGAAGCGCGCCCGCGCAGGTGCTGCTGCTGGCCCTGCTGCTGGCGCGCACGGCCGCGGCCGACGACATCGCCTGGGTAATCGCAGCAGCGTTGGGCGACAGCCCCGCGCTCGAGTTCGCCGCCACCGAAGTGCACAGCGCCGAAGGCCAGCGCGACGACGCCGCCGGTGCGTTCGAGCCGCAGTGGGTGGCCAGCCTGAGCTACAACTACGGCCGCGGTGAGCTGCTGCCGACCCAGGTGCGTGCCGAGGAAGGGCGGCGCTTTCTGTTCGAACAGATCGACTCGCGCTTCCGCAACCTCGCCGCCAATCTGCAGGCCGAGCTTGATGCGGGTCCCGGCCCGGTCAGCCTCGACTGCGAGGGCAACATCATCCTGATCAACGGCCGCGAGATCTGCGACCCGCCGGATGCCGCCGCCGAGCGCGCGCGCTTCGAAGCGCTGGTCGAGGCCCTGCAGCGCGATGCCAGCGACCCGGCGGTGGCGGCCGCCCTGCGCGAGCTGCAGCAGCAGAACACCTTCGACAACCGCTCCAACATCGAACAGATCATCCGCGACTCCGAGCAGATCGCCGCCAGCGCGCGGCAGAGTCGGGCCGAGCTCGGCGTGATGCCCGAGGTCGAGATCCGCCAGCAGATCGAAGGCCTGCTCAGCTGGCAGCGCCGCTTCGAGAACGGCATTGGCGTGGTGCCGAGCATCGGCTTCGATGGCGTGGTCAGCAATTTCGGCGGCAAGGTGCGCTCGCCGCGCTTCGGCGGCCAGGGCCTGCTGCCGGCCTATCGCGCCGGCGTCGGCCTGACCTTCATCCTGCCGCTCGGGCGCGGCGGTGGCCTGGCCCTGCGCACGCCGCGTGATGCGGCCGTCGTCGCCGTCGATGCTGCCCGCAGCGACTACGCCGCGACTCGTAGTCTGAGCGTCTACACAGCGCTGCAGGCCTATATCGGCTTGGCCGCGGCGCAGGCGCAGCGGGCGCTGGCCGAGCGCCGCGCCGAGCGCGCCGAAGCCCTCCTCGGCAGCCTGCGCGAGCTCGCCCGTGGCGATCTGCTGAGCCGCGGTGAACTGGCGCAGTCGGAAGCCCAGGCGGTCGCTGAAGCCGCGGCCATACTGCAGGCGGATGCCGCGGTGCTCGGTGCTGAGCGCAGCCTGCGTCAACGGCTGGGCCTCACCGCCGATGCGCTGCTGCCGCAGCCGGGTGCGTCTGAGCTGGAACAACTGGCGGCGCTGCCGCGCTGTGCTGGCAGCCCGAGTGAATGGCAGGCGCGGGTTGAGCGCACGCCCGATTTCGACAGCCTGCGCAGCCGCGAGGAGCAGGCCGCGCTGATGCTGATGGCGGCCCAGGACGGCCTGCGCCCGCGGCTGGACCTGAGCCTCACGTTCGCCTACTCGGCGCGTTCGGAAAGCGCCAAGATCTGGCGCGGCCTGGGTGAAGCCTTCGATGACACCCTGCGCGGCCCGACCGTGCTGCTCAGCCTGGACGGTGATCTGGAGCTGCGCCGGCGCCGCGCGGGCGGGCAGATCGAACAGGCGCTGGCGCTGCAGATCCAGGCCCGACTAGGCCTTGAGCAGCGCCGTCGCAGTGAGTTCCACGCGCTGCGCCAGCTGGCGGAAACGCTGGCGCAGGCCAGCGATGAGCTCGCGCTGCGGCGGCGCGCCGCGCAGGACTACCAGCGCGCCACCGAAGGCGCCGAAGCACGCCTGCGCGCCGGTGAGGGTTCCCTGCTGGAAGTCCTCAACAGCCGCAGCCTGGCCGACAGCGCCGCGGCCCAGGCCCTGGCCAGCGCCGAGACCCAGGCGCGCCAGCTGCTGGAATTGCGCTGGCGCCTGGGTGGGCTGCAGGCGCCTGCAGGTGCCGGTCGGGCCTGGCTGCTGGAATCGAGCTGCGGAGAACTCGATATGTTCTCCGATCGCGCTGCGACCGCCACCGCGAGATCGACACCGTCATCGCCCACCGTCAACGCCAGCGCGGGCCGCGGCCACGACGACACTATCGATCGCCACCCTCAGGCGGTCTCCGCCGAAGCCGCTGCGGCCGACCTGTCCGCACTCGAATTCGCGACCGGTGCTGACGCGCCGTTCGCCTTCTCGTCAAACGCCGCCGCGCAAGCCGACCCCGCTGCCGCAATCGACGGCCCGGTCGCAGTCGCTCAGGCGATCTCCGCCGAGGCTGCGGCGGCCGACCTGTACGCACTCGAATTCGCGACCGGCGCCGCTGCGCCGTTCGCCCTCTCATCAAACGCCCCGATTGTGTCGGGCAGCTTGGCCCTTGGAGATTCCCGATGAGCGAGAACAAATTGTTCCGCAAGGCTGCACTGGAAAAGCTGGCCTCGCCCGAGCAGCTCGACCTGATGATGCAGGTGACCCCGCCGCGCGCCTGGATGGCCCTGGTCGGGCTGGCCCTGCTGCTGCTGGTCGCGCTGATCTGGGCGGTGTTCGGCAGCGTCGGCACGCAGATTCGCGGCCAATGCATCCTGCTGCGCGGTGAAGCGGTACTGGCGGTGACCGCCGCCAGCCAGGGGCCGCTCAGCGCCGTGCACGTGCGCCCCGGTGATCGCGTCACCAAGGGTCAGGTGCTGGCCGAGGTGGCCCAGCCCGACCTGCTGCTCAGCCTCGACAACCAGCAGCAGCGCCTGCTTGAACTCACCGCCCAGGCCGAGGCTGTCGGGCCGCTCGAACAGGAGAATCTGGCGCAGGCGCTGGCGGCACTGGATGCGGAAACCATCAGCACCCGCCGCAGCATGGCCGACTTCGACAGCCAGGCCAGCGCACTGCGCGAGCGTGTGGAAGTGCAGGCGCAGCTGGTCGAGCAGGGCCTGATCACCCGCAGCGCCTTGCTGGCCACGCGCAGCGCACTGGCACAAGCTGAGCAGGCGCGCGCGGCCACCGCGGTGCGGCTGGCGCAGATCGCCTCCGAACGCACAGCGCAGGAGCGCAGCCGCCAGCAGGGCGGCGCCGCGCGCCGCGCCGAGATCGACGAAGCCAAACGTCAGCTGGCATCGCTGTCCGCCCGTCGCGATGCGGTCAGCGTGATCACCAGCCCCTACGACGGTCGCGTGCTCGAAGTCTCGGTCGACCCCGGCAATCTGGTCGCACCGGGCATGCAGGTGTTGACGCTGGAGAACGAAGCGCGCCCGCTCGAAGCGGTGCTGTATGTGGGCGCCGCCGAAGGCAAGAAGATCCGCACCGGCATGCAGGTGCGGATCTCGCCAAGTACCGTCCGGCCCGAGGAATACGGCTTCATGCTGGCGACGGTGCGCAGCGTGTCGGACTTCCCGGTCTCGCCGGAGGCCCTGCGCCGCGTGCTGCGCAACGACTCGCTGGTCGAGGCGCTGGCGACCGAAGGCCCGCCGATCGAAGTCATCGCCACGCTCGAACCGAACCCCGACACGCCCTCGGGCTTTGCCTGGTCGTCCGGCAACGGGCCACCGACCGGCGTGTTCTCCGGCACCTTGAGCGAAGGCGGCATCGTGATCGAGCGGCGTCGCCCGATCGCCTACGTGCTGCCGATGTTCCAGCGTCTGGAAGGGGCGAACTGAGATGGCCGCCGCCGCTCCCGCCGCCGACAAGGCCGCCAAGCCCGCGAAGCAGCCGAAGTCGCGCCGCTATACCACGCCGACCCGCCTGCAGATGGAGGCCGTCGAATGCGGCGCCGCGGCGCTGGCGATCGTTCTCTCGTACTACGGCCGGCACGTGACCCTGGAAGAGCTGCGCCAGGAGTGCGGGGTCTCGCGCGACGGCAGCAAGGCCTCGAACGTGCTCAAGGCCGCGCGCAAGTACGGGCTGGAAGCCAAGGGCTACAAGCAGGAACTCGAAGCCCTGTACGACATCGAGCTGCCGGCGATCCTGTTCTGGAACTTCAACCACTTCCTGGTGCTGGAGGGCTTCCGCAACGGTCGCGCCTTTCTCAACGATCCCGCCAGCGGCCCGCGCACCTGTTCGATGGAGGAGCTCGACGGCTCGTTCTCGGGCGTGGTGCTGACCCTGAAGCCGGGGCCGGACTTCAAGAAGGGCGGCACCTCGCCGGACCTCAAGCGGCAGCTGCTGGAGCGCCTGCGCGGCGCCCAGGTGCCGCTGCTGTTCGCGGTGCTGTGCGGGCTGGCCCTGGTGATACCCGGTCTGGTGGTGCCGACCTTCGGCCGCTTGTTCATCGATGAGTACCTGATCGGCGGCCGCGCCGACCTGCTGCAGCCGCTGCTGTGGGCGATGGCGATTACTGCAGCGGTGATGGCGATGCTGACCTGGCTGCAGGAAAGCGTGCTGCTGCGGCTGGAAACCAGCCTGGCCCTGCGCACCTCGGCCGACTTCTTCAACCACATCCTGCGTCTGCCGGTGAGCTATTTCGCGCAGCGCTTCGCGGGCGAGATCGGCTCGCGCGTGGCCTTGAACGACAAGGTCTCCAGCCTGATCTCCGGGCGCCTGGTCACCCTCGTCATCGACAGCGTGCTGATCGTGTTCTACGCGGTGCTGATGCTGTTCTACAGCGTGCCATTGACCCTGCTCTGCATCGGCCTCGCCGGCATCAACCTCGCTGCGGTTAAACAGGTCGCGCGGGCGCGGGTCGACGCCAGTCGGCGGCTGGCGCAGGAGAGCGGCAAGCTGGTCGGCACCGCCATGGGCGGCCTGCGCATGATCGAGACCATCAAGGCCACCGGCTCGGAGCCGGAGTTCTTCACCCGCTGGGCCGGCTACCAGGCCAAGGCGCTGAAGAGCGAGCAGGCGCTGGGTTCGCTGTCGGCCACCATGTCCTCGGTGCCGCCGCTGGTGTCGGCCCTGATCAGCGTCAGCATCCTGGTCTACGGCGGCCTGCTGGTGATGGACGGCGCACTCACCGTCGGCATGCTGGTGGCTTACCAGGCGCTGATGTTCAGCTTTGTGCGGCCGTTGAACAACCTGGTTGCGTTCGGCGGCGCGCTGCAGGAGCTCGAAGCCGACATGAACCGCATCGACGACGTGTTGGCCAATCCGCAGGACGCCTTCTACGACGCAGCCCGCACCACCTCGCCCGCGGCCAAGGGCCTGATCAAGCTGTCCGGCGAGATCGAGCTTCGCAAGCTGTGCTTCGGCTACAGCCCACTGGAAAAACCGCTGATCGAAGACTTCGATCTGCACATCAAGCCGGGGCAGCGAGTGGCCCTGGTCGGCGGCTCGGGCTCGGGCAAGTCGACCGTGGCCAAGCTCATCGCCGGCCTGTACACGCCCTGGTCCGGCGAGATCCTGTTCCAGGGCATCGATCGTCAGGCGCTACCGCACCGGCTGATCTCCAACTCGCTGGGCGTGATCGATCAGGAGGTGTTCCTGTTCCGCGGTACTGTCCGCGACAACCTCACGGTCTGGGACGAGACCGTGCCTGATGCGCTGGTGACGGCCGCCGCGCGCGATGCCGCGATCGCCGAGGTGATCGAAACCCGCGACGGCGCCTATGCCTCCGAGGTCGAGGAAGGCGGAGGCAATTTTTCCGGCGGGCAAGCGCAGCGGCTGGAAATCGCGCGCGCCCTGGTCGGCAGCCCGACCATGCTGATCCTCGACGAGGCCACCTCGGCGCTGGACCCGATCACCGAAATGGAGATCGACGAAGCCATCCGCCGGCGCGGCTGCACCTGCGTCATCGTCGCCCACCGGCTGACCTCGATCCGCGACTGCGACGAGATCATCGTCATGGAGCGCGGACGCATCGTGCAGCGTGGCACCCACGATCAACTGAAAGAACAGCGCGGCCTGTACGCCGAGCTGATCAAGGACTGAGCATGTCGACCGAACTGCCCATCGCGGCCGCCATCGCCGTTCCCGGCCCGCCCGATCACCCATTGGCCGAGCTGTTCCGCAGCCAGGGTCAGGCGCTGGAGCTGTCGGGCCTGAATCCGTTCCTGCTCGATGATCCGACCGCGGTGTGGTGGATCGAATCGGGCAAGGTCGAGGTGTTCACCGTCGCGGTCGAAAACGGCGAGGCGCAGGGCCACCGCAGCAATTTCACCAGCGTGCTCGCTGACCATCTGCTGTTCGGCATGGACCTCGACACCTTCGGCGTCGGCCATGGCTTTCTGGCGGTCGGCAAACTGGGCACGCGCGCCTGGCGGCTGGATCGCAGTGTGCTGGAACAGCCGGCGCAGGACGGCGCGCTGGCCACCGAGCTGGCGCAGCGTCTGGACGCCTGGGTCGGTCAGCTCACCGCTGCGCTCACCCGCGACATCCTGCCGCGACCGCGGGTGCAGAAGAACCTCGCCCAGGGCGACAGCGTTTCGCTGCAGAACGGCACCCTGGCGCGCTCGACCCAGCATGTGCTGTGGCTGCAGGCCGAGCAGGGCGATCTGGTGTTCCTGGGCCTGGACGCGCTCGGCATGCCGCATCGCGAGGCGTGGTTCCCGCTGACGCCAGACAGCTGGGTGCAGGCCGACAACTTCGGCGGCGGCGATACCGTCCTCGTGTGTCATCCCGCGCTCTCGGCGCTGGCGCGCCCCGAGCTGTGGGACGGCCTCGCCCTGTTCCATGAGTCGCTGTGCAGCTACGAGTTCATCAACAAGCGCCTGGCCGCGGTCGACGAGTTCAATCGTCTGTCGGAAAAGGCCGAGCACACCGAGCGCGCTCGCGAGCAGGCCGAGCAGGCCCTGCGCGATGTGCTCAAACCCGCGCGCCGCGGCCGCCAGGTACTGAAGCTGCAGCCGGGCGAACACCCGTTCGCCGCTGCGGTGCGCCTGGTCGGTGCGGCGCAGAACATTCCGACCAGCTCGCCGGCCGACCTCGACAAGCTCGCCGGGGTGGAGTCACGCCTGCACGCGGTGGCGCGCAGCTCGCGCTGCCGGGTGCGTGCGGTCGCCCTGCGCGACAACTGGTGGCAGCTCGATCAGGGTCCGATCCTGGCCCAGTTGGCCGACGGCGATGCCGCGGTCGCCCTGCTGCCGCTGTCGAGCAATCGCTACGAGTATGTGATCCCCGCCACCGGCGAGCGTGGCCCGGTTGATGAGGCCTTCTCGACCCGGCTCGGTCCGTTCGGCGCGGTGTTCTACCGGCCGTTTCCTGATGGGCCGGTCGGCGTATTCGGGCTGCTGCGCTTCGGCCTGCTCGGCCTCGGCGGCGATGCGTTCCGGCTGGTCGCACTCGGCCTCGCGGTGGGCCTGCTTGGCGCGTTGACGCCGGTGTTCACCGGGCAGATTTTCGACGAGGTGATTCCATCCGCCGAGCGCGGCCTGCTGGTGCAGTTCGGCATCGGCCTGCTGGTGGCGGCGGTAGTCAGTACTGCCTTCAATATGGTCCAGCAGATCGCCGCCCTGCGCATTCAGGGGCGGATGGACTACAGCATCCAGGCGGCGGTGTGGGACCGCCTGCTCAACCTGCCGGCGAACTTCTTCTCCGAGTACAGCGCCGGTGATCTCGCCACTCGTGCGGGCGGCATCAATGCGATCCGCAGCCTGCTGGCCGGTGCCGGCGTGTCGGCCCTGCTCGGCACCCTGTCGAGCGTGTTCTTCGTCGCCCTGATGTTCATGTACAGCCCGCGGCTGGCAGTGGTGGCTATGGGCCTGACCGCTTTGTTCGCTGCGGTGTCGTTCGCGACCAGCCTGCTGCAGATCCGCCTGCAGCGGCAGAACCTCGCGCTTGGCGGCACGCTGGCTGGCTTGGTGCTTACGATGCTCAGCGGCGTCGGCAAGCTGCGCACCTCCGGCGCCGAAGCGCACGCGTTCAAGGCCTGGGCGGTGACCTTTGCCGAAAGCAGGCGACTGTCGTTCCGGGTCGGTCTGATCCAGAACGGTGTCACCGTGTTCAACAAGGTGTTCCCGGTGATCTCGTCGATGGCGGTGTTCGCCACGGTGGTCGGCATCTCCGGCGGCCCGCAGCAGCAGGGCCTGTCGACCGGCGAGTTCCTTGCCTTCAATGCGGCCTACGGCGCCTTCCTGGGCGCAGTGATAGCACTGTCGGACGCCTCACTCGGCCTGCTGCGCGCGATCCCGCTGTACGAGCGGCTGAAACCCATCCTCACCGCCGTGCCCGAAGTCGACGCCGGCAAAGAAGACCCCGGCGAGCTGTCCGGCGGCATCGAGCTGTCGCATCTGCACTTCCGCTACAGCAAGGACGGCCCGTGGATCCTGCGCGATGTGTCGTTGTCGATCCGGCCCGGCGAGTTCATCGCCTTCGTCGGCGGCTCGGGCTCGGGCAAGAGCACCCTGATGCGCCTGATCATCGGCTTCGAGCGGCCGGAGAAAGGCTCGGTCTACTACGACGGCAAGGACCTCGCCGCGCTCGACCTGCGCGAAGTGCGTCAGCAGATGGGCGTGGTGCTGCAGGACAGCCGCGTGCTGCCGACTGACATCTATCGCAACATCGTCGGCACTTCGTCGAAGTCGATCGATGACGCCTGGCGCGCCGCCGATGCGGTCGGCCTCGGCGCCGACATCCGCGCGATGCCGATGGGCATGCACACCTATGTGTCTGAAGGCGGCGGCGGCCTGTCGGGCGGCCAGCGTCAGCGCCTGCTGCTGGCGCGCTCGGTGGTCAACAACCCGCGCATCATCCTGCTGGATGAGGCGACCTCCGCGCTGGACAACCGCACCCAGGCGATGGTCACCGAAAGCATGCAGCGCATGCAGGCCACCCGCATCGCCATCGCCCATCGGCTGTCGACGATCATCAAGGCCGACCGCATCTGCTACCTGCACAACGGCGAGATCGCCGAAATCGGCAACTACGAGGAGCTGATGGCCCTGAACGGTCGGTTCGCGGCGCTGGCGACGCGGCAATTGGCTTAGAGCCGTTCCGATCTCGGGACCAGCCTGCATCGCCCGACAGGCTGGACGGAGGCTGCGGCTTGGTGGCTCCAACGCCCTTCAGTGGGGTCCCCGGCCGGCATGCCGCGAGTCCACGGCCGGCCCGGTGTGGGATCCGGTGACCGGTTCGCGACGAGTGCGCAGGCATCGATGAGGCGATGGCCGCGAACGGTCGGCTCTTGCGTGCGGAGTGGAGAAACAGTTTCTGTTCGACCGTAGGCACGCATCCAGCGGAACAACTCAAGTTCCGCCCACGGCGACCTCATCGCTACAGATGACTACTCGCCCGCTGATGCTCAAACACCTCGCGCACTTGCTGTCTGAGCTGGTCTTCATCCCAGGGTTTGGCGATCAGTTTGAATACCGCGCCCTGGTTGACGGCCGCGGTCAGTACCGATAGTTCGGTGTGGGCGGACATCAGGATGCGCACCACGGCGGGGTAGAGGCTGGCGATTTTGCCGAGCAGTTCGGTGCCGGTCATTGCGCTCATGCGCTGATTTGCAAGGATCACCTGCACGCTGTTGACGGCCAGCAGATCCAGTGCTTGCTCGGCGCTGGCTGCGCTGAGGATTCGATAGCCGTCGCGGCTCAGCACGGCCGTCAGTGCGGTGCAGATATCGGGTTTGTTGTCGACCACCAGCAGGGTGGAAAGGGAGACATCCCCGCCCTCCGGCAGTGGCAGGCGGGTGCCTGCGCGCAGCAGGTGTTCGTAGTCGTTCGCTGCAACAGCGCGGCTGAACAGGTAGCCCTGCATTTCGTCGCAGCACCGCGCGCTGAGGTAGTTGAACTGGCCCTGGGTTTCGACGCCTTCTGCGACCACGCGCAGGCCCAACTGATGCGACATCGCGATGATCGCGGTGGCGATGGCGGCATCCTCGATATTGCTGGTGATGTGGGTAACGAAGCTGCGGTCGATCTTGACCGTGCTGAACGGGTAGCGCTTGAGATGCGCCAACGACGAGTAGCCGGTGCCGAAATCGTCCAGCGAGAGTTCGACGCTGAGTGCGCGGATGGCATGCAGGGTCACCGCGGCGGCGGTGGGTTCGCGCATCACCGCGGATTCGGTCAACTCGATGTGCAGCATGCGCGGTGGCAGTCCGCTGTCGAGCAGGGCGGCGCGAATCACCTGCAGCAGATCGCCTTTCTCGAACTGCACAGCGGAGACGTTGACTGCCACCGGCACCACCGGCAATCCGGCCACGATCCAGGCTGACTGCTGGCAACAGACGCTCTGCAGCATCCAGCTGCCGATAGGGATGATCAGCGCGGTTTCCTCCGCCAGCTCGATGAACTCGGCCGGGCCCAGCAGGCCGCGGCTCGGATGCTGCCAGCGGATCAAGGCCTCGGCGCCGACCACCTCGCCGCCAGGGCGTGCAGTTCGTGCGAGAAGTAGACATAGCTCTGCCTGCTGGCCTTGGCGCGCTTGAGCGCGGACTCGGCATTGCGGAACACGGCACGCCCGTCCTCGCCGTCGTCCGGGTACAGGGCGATGCCCGCTTGGGCCGAGAGCTTGATCGAATGTCCACCCACTTCGAACGGCCGCTGCAGCGCGCCCATGCTGTCATCGCGCAGCCGATCCGCCTGCAGTTGCGTTCGGTAGGAGCAGGCCAGGGCAAAGGTGTCTGCGGCGGTGCGGCCGAGCGCGAACGGCTCGGCCAGTTCCTTGCGCAGACGCAGCGCGACAGCGCGCAGCAGCTCATCACCGATCGCCCAGCCCAGGCGCTGATTGATGTCGGTGAAGCCATCAAGGTCCATCATCACGACGCAGACGCGTCCGCCGTCCTGGCGGGCGAGTGCGATGTAGCGATCCAACTGATCCTGAAAGAGCAGCAGGTTGGGCAGCTCGGTCAAAGTGCGATGTAGCGATCCAACTGATCCTGAAAGAGCAGCAGGTTGGGCAGCTCGGTCAAGGGGTCGTAGAACGACAGAAAGGCCAACCGCTCCGACTTGTCGAGATGGTCCATCGCGAAGGCGATCTCATCGGTCAGCTCGCTCAGCAGCACCAGCTCATCGGGCTGGAAGCAATCGAGTTCGTTGGAGTAGAGGATGAACACGCCCAGCGCGCGATCGGCGATCAGCAGCGGCAGCACGGCCAGTGAACGCACCCCGCGTTCGAGGTCGCTGTCACTCATGGTCAGACGGCTGTCGCCAGTAAAGTCGTTGCAGACGACGAGCTTGCGTTCGCGGATGGCCTGCGCGCTCAGCGAAGCGGACGCCAGCAACGGATCGGCGAACGACTGCCGAACATCCTCGATCATCGTCGGGTCTTTGCCGGCGGTTGCGGCCAGTGAAATCCGGGCTTGGTCAGCGTCGACCAGCAGCAGTGTGGCCATCCGGAAGCCGCCGCTGTCCACCGCGATCCTGCACGCGCCCTGATACAGCGAGTCGCGATCGGTGGCGCGCACGATCAGGGTGCTGATTCCGCTCAGCACTCGCTGCACGCGGCTCAGCTGACGCAGGCGGATCTCCGCCAGGCGTTGCTCGGTGACGTCTTCGCCGATGCTGGCGGTGCCCACCACTTCGCCGGAGGCCGAGCGCCGCAGCGAGTTGCTCCAACGCATCAGCCTGAGATCGCCGCCACGGGTCAGGATCGCGTGCTCGCCGTGTCCGGGCGTGATGGTTTCCTCCAGCATGCCGTTGAAGCGCTCTTTCAGCAGGGTGACCGCCGGCGGAATGAAGGTCGAGAACCAGTCCGCGCCCAGCACCTCTTCGCGGCGCCAGCCGCTCAGTCGGAGCAGGTGTTCATTGCAGAAGGTGATCCGCCCTTCCAGGTCCAGCATCACCGAGGCCAGGTCCATGTTCATCAGCAGGTCGGCGAACTGCCTCTGCAGCTCTTCCGATTCGCCCTCGGCGATCCGCCGACTGGTGATGTTCACATGCATCACCACCACGCCTCCGGGGCGGCCGCCCTCGATCGGCGTGACCCGCAGTTCGAACCAGCGGTTCTGCAGCGGCGAGTGGCACGGGTATTCGAGCGCGAAGCAGGCGCGTGCACCGGTGATCACCGTATGGATCCCGTGGGCCGCGTGCTGGGCGTCGGCCTGGCCCGGTCCGCCCGCCCGCTCGCACACTGCAAGGTAGTTGCTGCCGAGGTCGTCCTTGCCGGCCGCGAAGCCATTGGCCTCAGCGAAGTTGTGCCAGGCAGCGTTGACGGCAACGATCACGCCGTCGGCATCCAGCAGCGCCACGTGCGCCGGCAGTGCATCGAGGATGTGCGCGTTCTTGGCGGCGGCGTCCTCGAGCAGCTGCGCCTGGGCGCGACGCAGCAGATAGGTGTGGTCATCGCTGCTGGCCACCGAGTCGATCTGGCCGCGGGTGAGCAGATCGATGCGCTGCTCGGATTCATGCAGCGAAGCGATCAGCATCGACAGCTCGTCGGCCGCGCTGATGTCCACCGCGGGCTCAGGCGGTTGCATCGTCGTCACTGTCGAGGCTGAGCGCATGGCGGACAGCGTCGGTGTCTCCCAAGGAGCCGACCATCCGCCGAACCCGCGGCGGCAGCAATCTGCTCGAAGTCGCGGTCGTGAAGATGCCCTCGCCCAGCGCCCGGTCGGGCTGATTCAACACATCGATTACTTCGATCTGATGGCGTCCGGCTCGCTGGGCCAGGCAGAAGGCGCGCAGATTGCTGCGGGCCTGCAGGGCTTCCTTCCGCAGAGCGATCTGCGCTTCAGACGCATCCAGTTGGGTGTGTCTCAGGGCATCGGCGGTGCGCGCGCTCTTTGCATCCAGGCGCTCCGTGGATTCCTCGGACGCGACCAGCACGCCCTGCTCGCTGTAGACGCGCGCGCCCTGCGCCAGAAACTGCATCGCGAAGATGGTCTTGCCGGAGCCGGGGCCGCCCAGCAGCAAGCTGCTCCGGCCCGCCGGCAGGCCGCCATGGGTGATCTCGTCGAAGCGCTCTAGTCGAGTGGGCGCTTTGCGCGCGGTCTCGGTGGCCGGTTCGCGAGGCAGTGGGATGGCCATTGGCGCCTCGGGCTGCATGGGGATGGCCTGCACTGGGGTCAGGCCCCGCTGGTGTGGGCAGGTGAGTGATCGCAGAGTGGGCGCGCAGCCGGCGCTGCTGTCTGTGCGACGTCGAACAGTGCGGGGGCTGTTGGGTCTCGCTGAAGGGGGTCTGCCGAGAGCCAGCCCCCTGGCGAGGTGCGTGGCGCTCATCGCTGCGGTCTGGCTGATCGACCCGGCGAACGCGTCGATGTCAGGCTTCGCGTCTGAAATGCGTCTCCTCAAGCCATGACCGGCAGTTCGCCGCTCATTCGCCCTGGAGAACCCTCATGCGCCTCACCTCGCTCATCCTCTCTGCACTTGCGGGCAGCAGTCTGATTCTCAGCTGCAACGCGTCCGCCCTCGATCCCAGCTTCAATGGCAGCGGCGTAGCTCAGGACTACCTCGACCGCGGCACCAGCAAGGCCGACCTGTTCACGGACATGGCGATCGCGCCGGGCACTGGTTCGATCTACAGCGTCGGGCGGGTCGAGTTCGTCGCTGCCGGCGGGCCGACCTTTGGCGTGCTGTTCAAGCGGCTGGCCAATGGCAGCAAGGACCCTCTGTTCTCCAATGGCAGCAGCGGCGCCAGCCGGGTCACCTTCGGCGCCGAGCGCCAGGGCAGATCCAGCGGCCTGACCGCGGTGGCCTTCGACGCCAGCAATACCGGAGCCGTGCTCGCGGCGGGCTTCAACGACCTGAACAACGGCAAGCGCTGCGGCGTTGTCTACAAGGTGCTCGACAACGCGGTGATGAAGGGAGCGCTGGACGGCGGGTTCGGCAGCTTTGGCGTTTTCACCTACTGCGCGACAAACGCAAGCGCGATCGAGTTCAGCGACCTCAAGGTGCTTGCTGACGGTCGCTCCTTGGTTACCGGCAACGGCGTGCTCACGAGCGGCGAAAAGTACGGCTTCGCGCTGCGGCTCACCGCCGCCGGCCAGCTCGATACGAGTTTCAACGCGGCCGGTATCGCCGGTTCGCCGGGCTCCATCGTGTTCGACATCCGCCCAGGCAAGGACGACTCGGCGCTGCGTATCGCGGTTGGTACGCAGGCTTACTACTTCGCCGGAAACAGTGTTTACTCGAAGCAGGTCGATCCGCTGTTCGGCAATGACGTCGATCTCTGGGTAGCGCGTGTCACGCCGGCCGGTGCGTTCGATTCGAGCTTCAACGGCAATGGCCGCCGCGTGGAGGCCATCGACGTGCCCGGCAGCGACAAGACCGATCTGCTGGCGGATCTGGCGCTCGATGCCAGCGGCCGGGTGCTGTTGCTGGGCAACGTCAATCCGGCCCATCTGATCTACAACAGCAACGCCGACATCGACCCGAGCCGGTACCTGAAGTCCATGGGCGTGGTGATCCGGCTGACCACGAGCGGGGCGCGTGACATCAGCCTGTATCCCAACGGCATGCGTACGCTCTCTGGCGGTGGCAGCAGCCTGGGCTGCGGCAGCGGTGACTTCTGCAGCTACAACGAGCCGGCCGCCGTGGCCGCGACCGCTACGGGTGTTCGGGTGGTCGGGCGGTTTGTTCCGCAGGGCAATTATGGCGTCGCGCCCTTGAGCCAGATGACCATTGAGTCGTTCAGCACCGACGGGATGACTGGCAGCGGCCAGATGTTCAGCCAGTGGACCCGATCGGAAGGTGCGTCGGTGTCGATCCAGCCCGACGGCAAGACGGTGGTCGGCGGGCTGCTGCGCACCACCAGCCTGGTCAGCGATGTCGACTTCATGCTGATGCGCTTCCAGTAAGAGCTGGGGAGGTGCCCGGTCAACGCCGGGCACGCCGCTGCACACGTTCCGCCGCTTAGCGGTGGCTGCGACCGCGCGAGGTTCGCAGGCGCGGCCACCAGTGAGCACATCCATTCGGGCTTGGCAGCACGAATCCCCGGAGGTTTCCGGGGTGTTCAAGGCCGCTGCGGCAGGTCGATCCGCAATGCATCCATCCACAGCGGATCACGCTCGCCGTCGCCGCCGCCGAACTGCATGCTGCCGCCGGCCGGGCTGAGCCGGCGGTAGCCGCCGTCGTAGTCCCAGGTGGTGACGTACAGCCGCGCGCCGGCGAGTTCACTGAGACTGCCGAGCGCACGCGCCGGCAGGCTCAGGCGGATCTGGCTGGCCTCTCGATCGACCTCGATTCCGGCGCTGCCGACCGGCGTGCCTTCGCTGTCGGTCGCGGCGCCGTCAGGCGAGAACAGCACATTCGACCAGCCGTGCACGCGCAGCCGCCGATGCCAGCGCAGGCCGTCGGGCAGCTCGTCGTTCTGCAGCGGCATCAGCTGCAGTCCATTGGCCTGATCGGGCAGTTCGATGTAGACGGTGAGCGCCACGCGGTCGAAGCCGTTGGCGGGGTTCCAGTCCTGGCTCAGCCCGGCGAGGGTGATGTCCAGCCGCAGGCTGCCGCCGCTTGTTGAGACGCGCGCGCCGAGCAGATCGAGCAGGCCGCGCCCGGCCCCGCCGGGATCGGTCGGATAGCGGTAACGGCCGTCAGGGCCATGATCATCGCCGGCCGGGTCGGTCACCACCGCGACTTCGGTCCACACCGGTTCGACCCGGAACGATTGCGACAACGAGGCGAGGCCGGCTTCGCCATCCCACAACTGCAGCCGATGGGTCAGCGCCGGATCGCTCCGGCCGCGTACGTCGAGCTCGCTGTCGATCTGGCCCTCGGCATCGCTGCGCAGGACCGTCGCTCTGCCGAAATCGCCATCCAGCACCAGCTGCAGGTCGGCGTTCGCTCGGGCTTGGCCGTGCACCCGCAGGCGCTCGCGAACGGGCTCGGTGGGCAGCGCGTCGAGCCGTGGCCGTGCGTGCTTGATCGAGGCGGCTGCGGTCTCAGCGGTCACTACCGGTCCGGCCTTCCAGACATAGCCGGACAGCGCCGGCAGGCTGAGGTCGATGCGGCCGTCGGTATCCACCTGCAGCGATGGCGCCGTACCGTCGATCGCGAACAGCGGACGCAGCTGCGTGCCGGGCGCAAGGCCGGTGTCGATCGCACCGTACAGGCTGGCTGCCGTGGCGCTGTTGAAGGCCGTCAGCACTGCCTCGCCGGCGTGTTCGGTGAGATAGACCAACGCACCCGGCGCAGCGGATTCGGCTGCCAACAGGCGCGGTCGACCACGGCGCAGGGCAGGTTCGGCATGGCGCAGCGCAGTCACGCGCTGCAGGTAGCGATACAGCGCCGAGTCGGTGTCGAAATGATCGCGGCCCTGCGCGCCCCAGCCGCCGGCGAACATCGAGCCGCGCACCGAGCGGAAGCCTTGTTCGGTGCCGTAATAGATCACCGGGATGCCGGGCAGGGTCATCGTCAGCAGCAGGGCCTGCTGCAGCCCGGCCTGAGTACCGGTGGCGAGAAAGCGGTCGACGTCGTGGTTGTCGACGAAGCTCGGCATGCGGTGCGGGTCGGCGTGCACGGCCAGCATGCTTTCGATCCGATGCGCGAGCTCGGCCGGCGGTCGGCCGCGCGCGAAGACATCGAGTGTGCTGCCGTAGAGCGGGAAGTTGATCATCGAATGCAGCAGCGGGCCCTGCGCATCGCGGGCATAGGTTTCGATGCGCCGCGCCTGGGTGTCCTCGAACGCGCGGTCGATGCCGAAGCCTTCGCCGAACAGCAGAAAGTCCTCGCGGCCGCTGGCCTTCGCCACCGCGAGCACACCCGGCGCCGCTGCATCCGCGGCGTGCATGAAGTCGCGGAAGTACTCTGGCGCGACGTAGAACGCCGTGTCGACCCGGAACGCATCGACGCCGACCTCGCGGATCCAGTAGCCGTAGGACTGCCGCAGCGCGCGCCGCACCAGCGGGTTGTCGGTGTTCAAATCATCCAGGTCGGCCATCTGCCAGTTCAGCAGCTGATCCGGGTTGGCGTAGTCGCGGATCGCCGGGTTCCAGTGGTAGATGTCGAGCGCGCGCTGCTGCGGGTCGCGGGCGTCGTTGTGATCGAACGGCCACTGCGTCGGCGCCTGGGTGGGCAGGGCCTCAGTGTTGATCACGAACCCGCTGGCCGGCGCTTTCGGATCGTGTGCATCGGGATAGCGCATGTAGTTGCCGGTGTGGTTCACCACGATGTCCTGCACCAGATACATGCCGCGCCCGTGCAGCGCGCGTGCCAGCTGCCGGTAGTCATCGAGCGTGCCGAAGTGCGGATCGACCTGCATGAAGTGCTGGCCCCAGTAGCCGTGATAGCCACCGTAGTTGACCGCGCCGTCCCACCACTGGTGGCGCACTGGCGGGGTGATCCACAGCGCGGTGGCGCCGAGCCCGCGAACGTAGTCGAGCCTGCGGCTGAGCCCGGCCAGATCGCCGCCGCTGTAGCGACGCGAATCGGCCGGATCGAACTCGCCCGCGCCCTGGTCGTTGTTGCCGGGGTCGCCGTCGTCGAAGCGGTCGATCAGGGCGAAGTAGATGACCTGGTCGCGCCAGTCGGGCGAGGCGATGTGCTGCGCAGTTGTGGCGTCAGCGGGGGGCGATGCTGCGATGGCAAGGTCGTTGAACAGCGCCAACACGATGCCGATGCATACGCCGCGGCTGCGCGGCCGAAAGCCGTTGACGGCCTGGGTGAGGGGGCAGTGCAGGGGCATCGGCAGCTCCGTAGAAGGTGTGCGTGCGCAGCATCGAATTCGCTCATGGCGCTGTCTGCGAAGTTTCGCTGGGGATGTCAGCGGTGCTGCGTCGCAACAGCTTCGTGGCGAAAGTGGGGCGCCCAGAGCGCTCGCCGACGCCGACTATTCCACCCCGCTGCAGCCCGCAGAAAGCCTGCATAGACGCGGGTTTGCATGAATACGTATGCAGGCCGAAGCCAGTGCGAAAGGGCCGGGGCTACCATCGCCCCGCGCTGAAAGGACGGGGAAAGGTCCTGGCGCGGCGGGGCCTTCCCGCGGCAGCCAGGCCCGTGCCTGGAGCAGAGTTCAAGGAGTGCCGACGGCCTCCGCATGCAGCACAAGACCCGACCAGCGGACTGTTGAACGCAGCGTTGCCGGGCTAAACAAACCAGGATCGAGTGGAGGGGACAATGTTGAATATGAAGCGCAACGTGCTGAGCATGGCGCTCGCATCAGCGGTGGTGCTACTGGCCCAGACGGCGTACGCCGATGCCGGCATGGCGGCCCAGCAAACGCTGACCGCCGAGGAACAGGCCAAGGCCGAACAGGAGCGGGCCAAGGCCGAAGAGGCCGCCGAGCTCGACGTGATCGAAGTCACCGGCATCCGCCGCGGCATCGAGAACGCCATCGAGACCAAACAGTCCTCCACCTCCATTGTCGAAGCGATCTCGGCCGAGGACATCGGCAAGCTGCCCGATCTCAGCATCGCCGACTCGATCGCGCGTCTGCCCGGTTTGACCGCCCAGCGCGATCGCGGCCGCGCTTCCGAGATCAACATCCGCGGCTTCGCCGGCGACTTCTCCACCACCACTTTGAACGGTCGCGAGCAGGTCAGCCTCGGCAACAACCGTGGCGTCGAGTTCGACCAGTACCCGGCCGAGCTGGTCAACCAGGTGGTGGTCTACAAAACCCCGGATGCCTCGCTGATCGGTCAGGGCCTGTCCGGCACGGTCGATCTGCAGACTGTGCGGCCGCTGAACTTTTCCGAACGGGTGATCGCGGTCAATGCGCGGCTGGATCAGAGCCGCCTGAGTGGTGAGAAGGACAACGGCAATCGCTTCAGCCTGTCCTATGTCGACCAGTACGCCGACAACACCATCGGCCTGGCGCTGGGCTACGCGCGACTGAACAACCCGACCCAGGGGCATCAGTTCGAGGCGTGGAACTACGATTGCGATGGCGACGGCACCGGTCCGGGTGGAATCTGTGGCGGCAAGCTGTACGACTTCGAGAATGAAAACACCCGTGATGGCCTGATGGCGGCGGTTGAGTTCCGCCCCAGCGACAGCTATTCCTCGATCGTCGACTTCTACTACTCGAAGTTCGACAAGGAAGAGTTCAAGCGTGGCATGGAGTTCGGCTTCGGCTTCAGCGGCTTTGTCAGCGGTACGCGCGATCCAAGCACCCGGACCTACCGCGAAGCAAGCTTCAACAGCTTCGACCCGGTGATGCGCAACGACTTCAACGGCGCCGAGGACGAATTGCTGGCCTTCGGCTGGAACCAGGAGTTCAAGTTCGGAGACAGCTGGGCGTTGCGCACTGACCTCTCGCGCTCGGATGCGAAGCGCGAAGAACGCATCCTGGAAACCTATGCCGGCTTCCCGGCCGGTGTGGTCGATACCCTCAGCATCCGCTTCAACCCGGACGGCTACTTCGATTTCGATCTGGGCCTGGACTATGCCGACCCCAACAACTTCCGCCTGATCGATGCCGGCGGCTGGGGCCAGGATGGCTACGTCAAGGATTTTGAGGTCGAGGACACTCTGACCTCAGCGCGGGTCGATCTGGAGCGCAGCTTTGAATCCGGCGCGATCAGCTCGATCGAGTTCGGCTTCAACATCGCCGATCGCGAGAAAAGCCGCGGGTCAAACGAGAACTTCCTGTGCCTGCAGGCCTGCCGGGATGGCGCCAGCCTTGCCATCCCCGGCAGCCTGCTGACCAATTCCTCGTTCGGTTTCGCCGGCTTGTCCGGCCTGCTCGGCTACGACGCCCGCGCGGCGCTCGACAGCGTGTATCGGCGTCGTGGCAACTTCAATGGAGATATCGCCAACAAGAACTGGGAGATCGACGAGCGCGCCACCAGTCTGTTCTTCCAGGCCAATGTGATGACCGAGATCGGCAGTATGCCGCTGGTCGGCAACTTCGGCATCCAGGCCGTCGACACCGACCAGAGCTCGTCGGGCTTTGCGACCTATGACGGCAATCCGGTTGGCGATGCGATCAACGGCGGCGCCGACTACCGCAACTATCTGCCCAGCATGAACTGGAGCCTGTCGATCGCCGACGACCAGACGGTGCGCTTCGCCGCCGGCCGCCAGCTGGCGCGCGCGCGCATGGACCAGCTGCGCGCCAATGCCAGCTTCGGCATCAACCGCGATCGCCGAATCTGGAGCGGCAGCGGCGGCAACCCCGAGCTGCGGCCGTGGATCGCCAATGCGTTCGACGTGTCCTACGAGAAGTACTTCGGCGGCCGTGGCTATGTGTCGGTCGCCTGGTTCCACAAGGACCTGCGCACCTACATCTACGAACAGGCGCTGCCGTTTGACTTCGCCGGTCTGGCGATTCCGCCTGGCACCTTGCCAGTGGATATCCCGGCATCGACCATCGGCGAACTCACCCGCCCCGCCAACGGCGAAGGCGGCACCTTGAAGGGCTTCGAGTACGCGCTGTCGGTGCCCTTCGACATGCTGTGGGAGCCGTTGCAGGGCTTCGGTTTGCAGGCCAGCTACACCGACAGCTCGACCAGCATCCGCCCGGACGGTCCGGATCGTCCGGCCACCCAGCTGCCCGGCTTCTCGAAGTACACCTCCAACATCACCCTGTATTTCGAACGCTGGGGCTTCTCGACCCGCGCCAGCCGCCGCAGCCGCTCGGAGTTCCTGGGTGAAGTGCAGGGCTTCGGCGGCGACCGAAGCCGGATCTTCTTCGAGGGCGAGGCGGTGGTCGATCTGCAGCTGGGCTATCAGATCCAGAGCGGCATGCTGAAGGACCTGACCTTCCTGTTCCAGGTCAACAACCTCACCGACGAACCGTTCAAATCCAACTTCGACCAGATCGAAGACCGACCGCGGCAGTTCTTCGAATATGGTCGCAACTATCTGCTGGGCGTCAACTACCGGTTCTGAGGGTTAGTTGGTCCGGCCGTCAGCGGCCGGACCACGGTGGTTTGAAGCCAGATCATGAGCGCATGGCCTGCGCTCATGGAGCGAGCCGGGCCCACGACCGCGCTCGCGGTGCAGCCGGCATTCCGCGGCAGCGGAATGCCGAGGCCGACAAGGCAAACCCCCGCATCCCCGGCGGGGGTTTGTCTTTGTGTGTCTGCACCTCGCGCATCCGTCGACTTGCCTCAGAGCCGCACGCAGCAAGCTCCGTCTGCGCGTGCTGCATTGGCCCACGCGTGGCCTCAGGCCGCGTGCAGCGCCTTGGCGTCGAAGTGCTTGGCGATGAAGTCGGCGTGGGTCGGCATGGCCTGCACGCAGTTGGCGATCACCGCGCGCACGGTGTCGACGTGCTTGCGGATGGCCTCGTCAGTCTGCGCGTCGACCAGGGCGTGGTAGCCGCGGGGGCGCAGGCCCTGGCCGTGCATGACCTGCACCCAGCTCGGCTCGGCGAACAGTTCACCGCCATCACGGAAGATCCGGCCATTGCTGCGGAACAGCTCCATCTTGTGGCGCAGGCTGTCGGGGATGTCCATGTTGCGGCAGTAGTTCCAGAACGGCGTGTCGGTGCGATCAGTGGCGTGGTAGTGCAGGATCAGGAAATCGCGGATCTTGTCGAACTCGAAATCCGAGTGGGCATTGAACTCGTCGATGTCGATCTGCTCGAAGCCCGCATGCGGGAAAAACGCGGTCAGCCGCGCGATCGCCGACTGGATCAAATGGATGCTGGTGGACTCGAGTGGCTCCATGAAGCCGCTGGCAAGACCAACCGCTACCACGTTCTTGTTCCAGAACTTGCGCCGCTTGCCGGTGACGAAACTGAGCACGCGCGGATCGGCCAGCGGCTTACCGTCGAGGTTGGCGAGCAGGATCGCGGTGGCCTCGTCCTCGCTGATGAAATCGTTCGAGAACACATGCCCGTTGCCGGTGCGATGCTGCAGCGGAATCCGCCACTGCCAGCCGGCCTTGCGCGCGGTTGAACGCGTATACGGCGTGAGCGGCGTGGCCGATTCGCAGGGCACCGCGACCGCGCGGTTGCAGGGCAGCCAGTGGGTCCAGTCGATGTAGCCGGTCTGCAAGGTCTGCTCGATCAGCAGGCCGCGGAAGCCCGAGCAATCGATGAACAGCTGGCCGCCGATGCGCTCGCCACTGTGCAGGGTTACCGCGGTGACGAAGCCTGACTCCGGGTGCTGCTCGACCGTCGCCACCTTGCCCTCGCTGCGGACCACGCCTCGCGCTTCGGCATAGCCGCGCAGGAAGCGCGCATACAGGCCGGCATCGAAGTGGTAGGCGTAGCCGATATCGGCGATCGGCGAGTTCGGGCGGTCGCTGCGTGCCGGCAGAAACTTGTTGGCGCGTGCGGCCGCGGTATTGATCGAGTAGTCGTCGAAATGGCCGACCAGGCCCTGCTGATGCAGCTTCAGCCAGTAGTGGTAGAACGGCACCACGCCGAGGTCCTGGCCGATCTTGCCGAAGCCATGGATGTAGCTGTCGCCCAGCTGGTGCCAGTTGACGAATTCGATACCGAGCTTGAACGATCCCTGGGTGCGGCGCACGAAGTCCTGCTCGTCCAGTTCCAGCGCGGTGTTGAACACCTTGATCAACGGGATGGTCGCCTCGCCGACACCGACCGTGCCGATCTCTTCGGATTCGACCAGGCGGATCGAGTAGTCCTTGCTCAGCACCTTGGACAGCGCGGCGGCCGTCATCCAGCCGGCGGTGCCGCCGCCGACGATCACCACTTCACGTACCCGTTGATCCTGCATGTCCCGCCCCTTCACACGTTGGTGGGTGCGTCTGACGCGCACGTTTGCGCGAGTGTGCCCGCACGCCGCGCGACGGGGAAGCCAAGCCGCGGCCGCATACGTATGCAGTCGGTGTCGCATCGCGTTGGTCGGATTTGCTAGCGTGCGCGCTGTCTGTTTTCCGGAGCCCGCCATGCAGCTGATCTATTCCGCGACATCGCCCTACGCGCGCAAAGTACGCATGCTGGTGATCGAAAAAGGCCTGCAGGCACAGGTGCAGATCGTGGCCGCCAACCCGCTGCTCGACCCGCCCGAACTGCTGGCCGCCAATCCCTTGGCCAAGGTGCCGGCCTTGGTCGTCGCGCCCGGATTCACCCTGTTCGACAGCCCGCTGATCTGTGCCTATCTGGACAGCGTGGCCGAGCCGCGGAGTGTCCCTGCGTCGGGCATCGAGCGATGGCAGGTGCTGCGTCGCGAGGCACTCGCCGACGGCATCACCGATGCGGCCGTCTCCTGCGTGATGGAAGGCCGACGGATCGAATCGCAGCGTTCGCCGGACTGGCTGACGCGCTGGCGCAGCGCCATCCTGCGCGGCGTGGTCGAGCTGGAGAAGGAGGCCGAGGCGCTGGCGCAGCACTTCGATCTCGGCGCGATGGCCTCGGCTGCGGCGCTGGCGTACCTCGATTTCCGGTTGCCCGAGATCGAATGGCGATCGGTTGCGCCGAAGCTTGCGGCGTGGCTCGAAACGGTGGCGCAGCGCGAGAGTTTTGCATCGTCGGTGCCGCCGGCGGCGTGAGTCGTTGCGCTTGGTGCTGCCTCCGGCAGCGCAGCGCGCTGGGATTGAAATGCCTGGGTTGAGACAGTCGAGCCTTAAGAATCGGCAGCCACCCGGTCCGAGTCGGTGTCATATCGGGCCGCGAAGAAGGCTTCGTTGTGGTTGCCGTAGAGCTTGCTCTTGCTCGGGGCGCAGGTGGCAGCTTTCTCAGTTCGGAGCTTCACCCCTACGCATTGCCTGATGTGCGGATGCGCTCCGCAATGGCGTGCTCATCCCGATCAAACTGTTGATCGTCGACGTCGACGTCGACGTCGACGTCGCTGGCGATTGGCGATGCATTCGGCGCCTGCATGCGCGGCGTTCTCGCTGGCCGCGGGGCCGATGAGGTTCGTCCGCTGTTGCGGGATCCGTTCCGGTGAAAGCTCCCGGCGCCGACAGGATCAACCAGATCTGCGCCTGCGGCCGGCTCCGATGCTCGGGTCCTCACTCGGCTGATGGCTTGACGATGTCAGTGCATTCATGCGGAGGCGTTGCATTTTTCGCAGCGATGAATTGCAAGTCGTGAACTGTTCAAGGGCGTTGGTGGAAACCTGACAGCCATCGCGTCGTTTCTGACAGACCTGCCCGACTGCTCGGCCCTACAGTAAGGCGCCCCGCGCAGCCTGGCGTCGGTGGCGCCCACGTCTTAGGAGAATCTCGATGTTCCAATCCACGCGTCACCCGCTGCTTGCCTTCAGTGTTGCGGTCCTGGCTGTCTGCGCCGCCTGGAGCGGCAGCAGCCAGGCTCAACCGGCCTACGGCAGCCTTCAGCCCTTGCCGGGCACCATGGAGGGAAGCCCGATCGTCGTCAGCAACAATCCTGAAAGCGTCAGTCGCGAGGGCCTGCTGCTTGGGACCGACCCGATGACGCCGATCGTCGCTGGTACCGTCAACCGTGCGCTCACGACAGGCACGCTCGATGGCGCCTGTCCGTCCGGCTCAATGCGCGAGTTCGCGTTCTACATGCACCATCTGCTGGCAGCACCCAGTGGCAGTGATCAGCAGGTCGATCGGATCTTCCTGCTGATCGAGCCCGCCGGCTCCAGTGCGACCTTCAATGCCTATGGTTCGGCGATCTCCCAACGCGACGTTCTTGGTGACACCGCCACCACGCTCGATCCGGGCAAGAGCCCCTCATACTCGGTCTCGTTGGCATCACTGACGGGCAGCCTGCCCAGTTGGATCAATGCGCTTAGCGACAACTTCGGCTCGCGTTTCATCAACGTCAGCGGCCGCACCATCAGCCAGCCGTTTCCATTGTTCATGCTGCGTGGCACCCGCGGCGCGTCGCTGGACGCCCGCATCAAGATCCGCGCGACCTCGGGCTGCCTGCGCGTGCGGGTGGTGGCGGCGTCTGCGAACAATTTCTCGGAATCGCTGGCCAATACGCTCAGCAAGCGTCAGTACGCCTGGGGCAACGTGCCCTCGACGTTCAACCCGGACGGTAGCCAGAATGTGTTCGGTGGTGCGCCCTGCACCGACCTCAACAGTATTGGCTGGGGCCGACCCGCAGGGATCTACCGGTTCGAGCGCTGGGCCGGCTCCACCAGTGCCAGCATTACCAGCGCTACCTCCTCGCGCGGCTGGCAATTCCTCTCGGCGCCGCCCAACCAGCAGGTCGGCAGCAGCTGCGTGATGAACCCGCAGACGCCGACGCCCTCCAGTGCCTCGCAGCGGGCACCGGCCCTGCGCTACTACTCGGCCAACAACTCCGGGCAGTCCGAAGGGCGTGACAGCGATCCCTGGTCCACCGCCAACTACGGTGCGGAGTATCTGTTGAATTTCGCCGCGACCAACCGCAGCGGCGTTTGCGTGACCGCTAGGCTGCAGATCGCGGCGTATCCCGGCCAGCAGGCGTGTTCCGGCGCGGTTGCCAAGTCGCGGCACTACGACGGTGCGTTTCGCATCCGCGAAAACGGCGTGCAGAAGCCGATCGCTCGCGCTTTCGTGCGCTGCCCGGCCGGCCCGACCGCCTCCACTATCGCCAGCAAAGTGCTGCGCCCGAATGAAACTGTCGACTGGAACGTGCAGGGCTTCATTCCGGGTCTGATTTCGGCGCCGGCTGGCGTGATTCTTGACAGCACGCCGGCGGCGGCTGCCTCGCCGGGCTGCTGATCCCGCGGCCCGTCGGCAGCCGGTTGATCGGGCAGCCGACGGGCTTTTTCTGCCAGCCCGCGGGCGGTTTGTGCAATACGCAGGAAGAAACGGGAGATAACATTATTGAGCGCTGCGCATTGCTTGCGCTGCCTGCGCGCCCCCGGCTTTCTTCCCGAACGAGGTTTCTCATGAGAGTTTTCTGCAATCATTTGCTCACCGCCGCTGCGGTCGGCTTTGCCCTGCTGCTCGGCGCTGCGCCGCGTGCTGAGGCGGCGGCCACCGACACGGTTCTGCTTCTGCATGGTTACAACAGCTCCGCTAACGGCAGCGGCGGCAACGATGCCTGGAATTGTCGCGGCATTTGGGCCAACCAGGACAACATCCTGCGCGCCACCGGCATCTCCGGCCGCATCCGCACCGTCGGCTACTACAGCGACAACTTCAACTGCGACATCAATCTGCAGAGCACTGTCTATACCAAGAACTTCCTTGGTGATTCCGGCGTGCGCAGACAGGATGCGCCCACCAACATCACCGTGCTGACCCGCGATACCAGCTTGCGCCACGTTGCCTATCGCTTCGCCTGGGCTGTGGCCAAGGAGTACCGCGATTTCGGTCGGCCGGTGCGGGTGATCGCCGATTCACTGGGCGGTCTGGTGGTGCGCCAGGCTGTGTCGCGCGCTTCCAGCGGCGATCCGGATTTCCCCAGCCTCGCGGCGATGCCGATCCTGGGCGTCTACAGCTACGGCGTGCCGCATGGCGGCACCATTGCTGGGGCGTTCTCGGGGACTACCCAAGGCATCCAGGCGGTTTCTGACTCGCAGTTCATGCGCGATCTGAACAGTACCGCCGGTAGCCGCGTCGGCAACGCCCGCTGGCATTCCTTCACCAGTGAGGCGTTCAACTTCGGCGACCGCTTCATCAGCAGCGACAGCGCCTGCTGGGTGCGCAGCGTCGCGTGCTACCGCTATCGCAATCCGGCCTACTCGCACGGCGCCTATTTCAGTGATCCCAACCGGACCCAGGTCATCAACAACGCCTACCTGTTGAGGTTGCCGGCGACCCAGAGCTGGTCACAGGGCCGTTCAGTCAGTGACGTTGGCGCGGCAGCGGTAGCCGCTGAACTGATCCTCTCGGGCGGCTGAGGCCGGGGGGCGTTCTGCTTCCCACGCGGTCCCACCGGGTGCAGGTGGGGCCGCGCGGCCGCGGCAGCGGCTATGCTTGCGCGGTCGGCGGCAGCCACACTCGGACCCACTCCGCTTGAACCCCCGAATGGCGACACTGCGCGAATGACCCAGCGCACCGGTCGAGCCTGTTGAGCAAGCCCTCGCCGACGCGGGTGCTGGTAGAAAGCGCGCGGCTGCGCGTGCGGCGGCAGACCTGCCTGCCCGGGATTCACGCCGAAACCAGCAGTGCGCCGACCACGCTGTATGCCCATATGGAGGGCCTGGCTCAAACCCAATGGCTGGGGAGCCCCGAACAGTCGTTTGCGCCACGCATGGCGGTTGCTGCGCGCATGGGTACCTTTTTGCGCTGGCGCAGCCCGAACGGTTTCAACCTGCTGATCGTCGAGCTGCAGCAGGCACCGGCTGCCATCGCGGGCTGGCTGATGGCGCCAGCGCCTCGCTATCAGCCCGGCTTCGAACACTGGTGTCAGTTCGTGTTGGCACAGTCGGCGATGGGCAGCTTGCCGGAGTCGCTCGACAGCTCGCTGCTGGACCTGCTCAACCATGCGCTGACTCCGTCCGACAGCGAGGCACAGGCCTTGCTGCGAAGCCTCAGTCGTTTCGTCGATACGCGCCTTGCATTTGATCTGGCGGTGGAGGATCTGGCGCGCCATCTGGGTTGTTCGATGACCTACTTGGTCCGCCTGCTTCGGGAGCAGGCCGGCACCACGCCGCTGGCCTTCATCATCGGACGCCGACTCGAACACGCCCGCGCCCTGCTGGCGGACACCGGCCTGCCGCTGGTCGAGATTGCCCTGGCCTGCGGTTTTTCATCGCAGTCGCATTTCGGCAACAGTTTCAAGAAAGCCTTCGAAGTGACGCCGGCGCAGTACCGGGAGCAATGCGTCGGCCGCTGACGCAGCAGCGCTCAACTGACCCGGGAGATGCTCAGCGGCGGTTGGTCACTGTTGCCGCGGCCGATGTGCGCAGTTGATCGCGCAGACCGTCGACGAGCAAGCGCAGCCCGGCGACCGGCGCGGACGGCAGCGACCGCGTGACCGAGCGAAGCTCGACCGAAAGCGCCCGGCCCTGCAGATTGAGGGGCCAGGCGACGGCATTGGCTAGCCCGTCCTGCAGGTCGGCGGCGGCCTTTTCATCAGCGGCCCAAAGCAGCAGCCAGATCGCCGGCGTGATCCGGCACAGCAGCCGCGCCTCGACAAAACTGGCGGCGATCCGCTGCGTCAGTTCACGCGCCGCCAATTCGGCGAAGCTGTCACTGTCGTGCTCGACCAGTGCGGCATGGTCGACCACTTCGATCAGCGCCAACTGCAGCGGCGAGGCGCTGCCGGTGTCTGCCAGTGCATGTTCGACTGCCGCTTCGATCCGGCCGAAGTCTTGCACCACCTGATCCTGCCGCCTGAACGCCAGCACCCGCAGCAGCCGATCTCCCCCGAGCGCGTCGACGTGCAGCTCGGCGTCGCCAAAGGGTAGATGCAGTACGAGGGCGTCCGCATCGACGGCGTTGCTGAGCTGCAGTCGGCCGAGTTGATCAGTCAGAGCAAGCCGGCCGAAAGCGCGATTGCCGACCTTGATGGTGCCGCCGGCGTCGATCACGCACATGGGATCCGGCAGTGAATCAATGACCCTCTGCAGCAAACCCGCCCGCTCGCGCTCTCGTGAGCTTTGCTCAAGCCCGAGCAGGGTTCGCCAGACAAAGGCGCCGAGGCACAGCAGCAGGGCCGGCACCCAAGGAAGCCAGACCCCCAAGGCATGCGCAAACAGGGCCAGCCCCAGGGTCAGGGCGGCCGCAGCCGCTGCCAGGGCAGTCCATGCGGATACGCGCTGGCCGCGCATGAGCAGCCACAGCAGTGCCGCCAGATACGTCCCCAGCAGCACCCAGGTGGCGGGCTCGCCCAGCGCCACAAATGGCCGTGCCTGGCCGCGTGCGAGCGCCAGCAGGCTGTCGATCTGGTGCGCGGTGAGTACGAGAGTGCTGAGCCACTGCGGGGCGTCGAACCAACGAAAACTGGTGGCCGACATCACCGGACGCAAGCGAAGCATGGAGTCGGTGCCCACGACCAGAAGTCGATCGCGCAAGGCGTCGTCGTCGACTTGGCCGTCCAACAGCTGCGAAAGGCTGTAGCTGCGATAGTCAGCGCGCCTCACGTCCTGCAGCAGGTGGCTCCACAGTGCCGAGTCATCGAGCCCGCTCAGGTATTCGCCGAACCTCCCGGACGGGTGCGCGGGGTAGCGCACGTTCTCCAGCAGCAGGGTGCTGTCGGCGTCCAGCCGCAGCGGCTCACGCTGCGGTTCGCGGGCTTGGAGGTAGGCGTTGACGCCAAGCAGTCCGCGGTGGGGCGTCCTTGTACCGTCCGGACTGCGCAGCGAGAGCAAGATCCGGCGCGTGGCGTTGTCACGGTCGGCGACCTGGGTCAGATGACCGACTCTGCCGGCCTCCATGAACGCAGGTAGGGCGGGGATCTCCGGTTGCGCCGCACCGGCAGGTGAGACCCCGATAAACCAGCGTGGCTGGCTGCGGATCATTGTATTCAGCTCCTCGGCGCCGCTGCCCATGTGCACTGGCCGCAGGCCTGCCCAGATCACCGCGGCAGGTTCGGCGCGGAACAGCCGGCTGAAGGCATCGACGTAACGATCGTCCTCGTAGGGCGGCGAACCGAAACGAAGCATGTCGTCATCGTTGATTCCGATGAGCACGATCTCGGTGCTGGGCTGCTGATCAGCCAGCAGGGTGCTGAAGAGATCGAAGCCGTGCAGTGAAGCCGGCTGCAACCCGCCCAGCGCGCGCACCAACATGACCAGGCCGAACAGCAGTGCCCAGCCCAGGAGGAAACGGTGCAATCGACGCGTGGGAACGGCCATGGCGACCTAGCTGAGAACAGGCGACGATTATGCCAATAGGTGAAAGCAGGTGTCTTGCAAGTATTGCGGTGCGCCTGTCAGGTCTGGCTGCCCTCAACTAGCAGCCTGTCGGGCTTTGGGGGTCGAGGCGAAAATCCGACTGCGCGAGGACAGTTTTTCGACAATTCGCAGGCCAATAGTGGGCTCTCATGGTCAGGAATCGGCGGAAAGGTGGACCGCGTAGGCGGATTTGCAGCCCGGCCAGCCAAAGTCCGACAGGCTGCTAGGCGGCGATGCGCTCGCCAAGCCCCAGCGAGGTCGCGGTGCAGAAAAGCCCAGGCGACAACCTGCGCGCGGGCGCCGAAGCCCGCCGGAGCCGGATGGCGGCCGCGATGGGCGGGGCGGTGCTGCCGCTGCGACCCTCGAAACCCCTGCGAGGTACCGGCCGGCAGTCTCTACGCGTGGCGGATTGAGCCTGCTCCACGCTCGCGGTCACCGCCCCGGCTGCAGCAGGCGCTCGATCCCCTTGGCCTGCTTGTCCGCGGCCACCATCGCGCGGACTTCGGCGAGCAGTTCGGCGGCATCGAACACGATGCCGTCCTTGATCGTGTAGCGCACACCGCCGACGCGCTCGGGTTCGCCGGCGGCATCGATGCGGATGTGGCCGGTGCCGTAGAGCAATTTCAGATTGGCCAGCGGGTTCTCGCTCAGCACCACGATGTCGGCCAGCTTGCCGGGCTCGATGCTGCCGATGCGCTCACCGGCCTTGAGCGCTTCGGCACCATTGAGCGTGGCCGAGGTCAGCACTTCCAGCGGGTGGAAGCCGGCCTCGCGCAGCAGCTCCAGTTCTTCGATCGTGCCGAAGCCGTACAGCTTGTAGATGTAGCCGGAGTCGCTGCCGACGGTGACGCGGCCGCCGCGGTTCTTGAAGTCGTTGATGAAGGCCATCCAGCGCACGTAGTTGTCGCGCCAGGCGGTTTCCTGCTCGCTGCCCCAGTCGAAGAAAAAGCTGCCGTGGCTGGTGCGGCTGGGGCGGAAGAACTCCCACAGCGCGGGCAGGGTGTAGTCCTGATGCCATTCGGCGGTGCGCGCGCGCATCAGGTCGCGGGTGGCCTGGTAGATGGTGAAGGTCGGGTCGATGGTGAAGTCGAGTTCGAGCAGCTCCGTCATCACCGCTTCGTACTTCTCGCTGCCCTTTTCCGCCGCCTGCGCCCACAGCCGGCCGGCCTGCTCGAACCGGTGCTGCTCGTTCATGTAGTTGTAGCCGGGCGGGTAGTCCTGCACGGTCTGGCCGTCGAACAGGGCTTCAGGCAGACCGTACCAGTGCTCCATCGTGGTCAGGCCCCAGCGCGCGGTTGTGAGCACGTTGACCCGCTTTACGTCGAGCTGGGCATGGTGGCAAGCCGAACCCATGCCCTGCTTGCTCAGCTCATCGAACGCGGCTTCAAGAATTTCCGGGCGGTAGCCGAAGCACTTCATGCCCAGCGCGCCGCGCTTCTTCATATCGCGCACCCATTCGCGGGCGTGCTCGGGCGTCAGCATCGGCCCGACCCGGCCCTGGCCGAAGAAGGCGTAGGGGAAGATGCGCGGCGCGGTGATCGCATTCGACTCCGAGCGCTTCTGTTCCGACACGCACCAGTCGATGCCGTTGCCGCAGCCGGGGTCGCGCACGCTGGTGATGCCATGCGCCAGCCACAGTTTGTAGACGTACTCGGCGGTCACGCCCTGCTCGTCGCCGCCGATGTGGCCGTGCATATCGACGATGCCGGGCATCACGTAGTGGCCGCTCAGATCCAGCTCGCGGCCGCCGGGCTTGAGCGCCGGGCGGCGCTCCGCATCGATCGGCGCATCGGCGCTGCCGACAATGCGCACCTCGGCGATGCGATTGTTCTCGATCACCACATCCGCCGGGCCGAAGGCCGGGCTGCCGGTGCCATTGATGACCGTGACGCCGCGCAGGATCAGCTGCGTGTACGGGCCCTCACCCTCGTCGCGTTCCGGCGCCGGTGGAATCGCCGCCTCGGCGGCGGTCATGCCCAGCAGCAGGGCAAGGGCGCAACGGAGCAGGGCAGGGCGCATAAGGCGGGTCCGATGAGTACGTGCGCGGCAGTGTGCACGTGCTCAAGGGCGGCGGCGATGGTCGAAGGTTGGGGGCATCGCTGCGCCGTCGCGTTGACTGCACCGCGTCCGGCGTTTGCTACAGGCTGCCCGGCCGGAACTGCAGCGAGATCTCTGGCGGTCTGCCCGGCAAGTTGAGTGTGCTGGTCCGCGCGGGGCTGCGGGCGATCACGCGGCCGCGGCGGATGACTGCGAGGCGAGTGGCTTTCAGGCGGATCGCCTCGAACGGGTCGGCCGCCTGCAGCAGCACCATGTCGGCGGGGCCGCCTTCGCGCAGGCCATAGTCTTCGAGGCCGAGCACGCGGGCTGCGGTGTCGGTGACGCCGGCATAGCAGGCGCTGATGCCGGCCAGCGAGGTCATCTGCGCCACATGCGCGCCCATGCTCGCGACCTCCAGCATGTCGGCGCAGCCGAAGCTGTACCACGGGTCCATGCAGCAGTCCTGGCCCAGCGCGACCGGAATGCCGGCCGCCAGCAGCTCGGGCACACGGGTCATGCCGCGCCGCTTCGGGTAGCTGTCGTGGCGGCCCTGCAGGGTGATGTTGATCAGCGGGTTGGCGATTGCGTGGATGCCGGCCTCGGCCATCAGCGGCAGCAGCTTGGACACGTAGTAGTTGTCCATGCTGTGCATCGAGGTCAGGTGCGAACCGGTGACCCGGCCCTGCAGGCCGTGGCGGATGGTTTCGGCGCTGAGCATTTCGATGTGGCGCGACAGCGGGTCATCGGTTTCATCGCAGTGCATGTCGACCGGCAGGCCGCGCTCTGCGGCCAGATGGCAGAGCCGGGCGATGCTCTCGCTGCCGTCGTCCATGGTCCGCTCGAAGTGCGGAATGCCGCCGATCACATCGACGCCCTTGTCGAGCGCGCGCTTGAGATTGTCGATCGCGCCGGGTGCGCGCAGGTAGCCGTCCTGCGGAAATGCGACCAGCTGCAGATCGATGTAGTGGGCGACCTGGCGGCGTACTTCCAGCAGCGCATCGACGGCCAGCAGGCGCGGGTCGCAGATATCGACGTGGCTGCGGATGTGCAGCAGGCCCTGGGCCGCCGCCATGTCGCAGTAGGCCAGTGCGCGCTGCACCACGGCATCGACCGTCAGATCAGGCTTGAGCTCGCCCCACAGGGCGATGCCCTCGAGCAGGGTGCCGCTCTGGTTCAGGCGTGGCCGGCCGAGACTGAGCGTGCTGTCCATGTGGAAGTGCGCATCGACAAACGGTGCGCTGAGCAGCTGGCCTGCGGCTTCGATGACTTCGCCGGCTTCCATCGGGAGATCGCGCTCAACCGCGGCGATGCGGCCGCCGCGTACGCCGACGTCGACGCCGTGGCGGCCGTCGACCAGATTCACGCCGCGCAGCAGCAGGTCGAAGCTCATGATTTCAGCAGGGCCTCGAAGGCGCGGCCGGCGCGGGCGTTCTGTGCGGCGCTGGCATCGACGGTGAACGGCGCCCAGGCCAGCAACTGCGCACGCGGCGTGGCTTCGGCGGCACTGGCGGCACCGCCCATGCGTTCGGCCAGGCGCTGCATCTGCAGTTCGCGTCGCCGCGCGGCGGCCTCGCTGGGGCCCTCGATGCCGGCTTCGAGTTCGAGCCGGATCAGCGCGTCCTCGCGTGCATCCGAATCCACGCTGCGGGCACGGGCGTTACCGAGTTCGCGGCGCTCGGACTCGCTCAACTGTTCATCCTTGGACGCATCCAGCACGGCAGCGGCGAGGTTGGCCAGCGCGTTGCGGCTGCGCTGGTCGCGCTGCGCTTTCTGCGCGGCGCGCACGCGTTCGATCGCTTTCTCGAACTCGCGTTCGATGCTGCCTTCGGCGGCGCGCGCTGGGCGCGGCGGGCGGCGTTCGCCGCGATCATCGCGACCGCCGCTGCTGCGTGAATCCTCGCGACCACGCGGGCTGCGCGCATCACGCGCGCCACGGCGCGGATCCTCAGCGGCCTCTTCGCGGGCCGGCTGCTGCGCCTGCCAGCGGGCCTCAAGCTCAGCCAGTTGGGCGTCGGCCTGGGCCAGGTCGCCCTCGACACCGAGCGCCTGCACCGCTTCCAGCAGGGCGCGACGTTCGGCTTCGGCAGCGGCGAAGCCGGCGCTGCGGGCCTGGGCATCGGCACGTACGGCTTCGAACAGCGGATCGACCAGGCCGCGCAGTTCGGCCCAGAGTTTGTCTTCGGTTTTGCGGTCGGCGCGCGGTGCGGATTTCCACTCGTTCTGGATCGCCTTGGCGGTCTCGATCGCGCGCGCGCTGTCGCCGCGGGCGGCGAAGCGCAGCCGCTCCAGCAGCTCCTGCTTGGCGGCGACGGCCTCGGCGCGCCGTGCATCGCGGATCTCGTCGACCTTGGCCAGCTGCGCGCGCAGGCGCTTGTCCAAGGTGGAGCGCGAGCGCGGATCGACCTCATCGAGCGCGCGCAGGGCTTCGACCACGCGCTCGCGCAGCGGCTTCAGATCGTCCGGCGCCTGCTCGAACTCGGCGTCCAGCGCGGTGACTACGGCTTCGAGCTCGGTGGCCTTCTGGCTGCGCAGGGTGCGGCGCTGTTCGAAGTACGGCCGCGCCGGTGCGATCGCGCGATTGCACAGCGCACGGAAGCGTTTGGCGATGCCGGTGGCGTGCTCGCCGTGGTCGGGTTCGGCGGCTTCGACCTTGGCCCACTCGTCCTGCAGCTCCTTGAGCCGGTTGGCCAGCGCATCCGGGTGCATGCCCGCACCGAGCAGGGCTTCGACCTCGTCGCACAGACGCGCGCGGACCTTGTTGCCGGCCCAGCGCTGCCAGCGCTCCATCTCGGCGACGCCGGCTTCCAGCGCGCGCTGCTGTTCGCGCTGCGCCGGGGTGGCACGAATGCCCGCGGCCAAGCGCGCACGCACGGCGTCCAGCGCGGGGCGGGCGACACCGAGGCGTTGATCTTCGACGCCGGCCAGGCCGCGCTTAAGCGCTTCACGCAGGGCTTCGTCCGGTGCGGCGGGCTCGCGCTTGGCGGTGGGCTCGGTGGCGACGGCGGCGGCATCTGCACCCGCACCCGCTACAGGCATAGCCATTGGCGCGTCGGTCGATGCTGCGTCGGTGGCGCTGATCTCGGCGCCGGTGGGTTCAATGGCGCTGAGGTCGACTGAAGTCGCGTCGTCGCCGACCTGTGCGTCGGCCGTGGTGTCGATGTTGCCGGTGATCGACGCATCGGTCGTTGCGGACTCGGCGGTGGCGATATCAGCAGCAGGTTCGGCAGCCACCGGCTGCACGACCGGCTTGGGCAGATGCGCACCCAGCAGGGCGCTGACCGCAGCGCGCGCGGTATCAGCATGGCCTTGGAGGCGCCGCAACAGGGCGGCGTCGAGTTTGGGTGCGAGCTGCTCGACTTCGGCCAGCAGCGCATCGAGCTGGACCTGGGCGTCGGCGGGCAGCGCACGCGCCAGAACATCGAAGCTGCCGCCCAGGGTCAAAGCGCGCTGGTTGATCGCGCCGGCATCTCCGCGCGCGAGCTTCAGTGCGTCAAGCTTGTCGCGCGCGCGACGCGAGAGGGTCTTGTCCTGGCCGCGAGCGGCTTCAGCGATGCGCTCCAGCGTGGCTTCGTCTTCGATGCGCTCCAGCAGGCGTAAGCGCAGGCCGGCATCGGGGTCTTTCAGGCAGCGCCGCTGCAGCAGGCCGGGCTTGTTGATCCGCGCCAGCGCGGCTTCACGCAGGGCCACTTCGGGGGCGGACTCGGCCAGCGTTTCCTGCAGGTCGGCCGGCAGCTTCGGGTGCGCGGCCAAGCGCTGGCGTTCTTCCACCGGCGATTTCGGGTCGAGCAGGCGCGTGCGCACGCGGCTGATGATCGACTCGATGCAGCTGCTGTCCTTTTCGCTGGCGAGCAGGCCCAGCAGGACATCGGCGCTGTCGATGCGTGCAATCGCGGCGCGCCGGACCTCGGCGGCGCTGTCGCTGGCGGCGATCTGCGGCAGGGCTGCGATCAGTTCGGGCGCGGTTTCGCTGCGCACGGCTTCGATGCGGTGGTTGGCTTCGGGGTGTTCCCACAGCGGACGGCGAAAGCGGCTGAACAGCTTCATGCGGGGCGATCTCGGCAACGACTGCGGCGGCTGCCGCGAAGCCCGCGATTATGGCGTCTGTGTGGGCGCTGTGGCCGCTGTCATCGCAATGTCACTGAAACCGCAGGCCCCGGCCCGCGCCGCAGGTGGGGCCTGCGGCGCAGCGAAGGAGGTTCGCGCCGAAGCCGGCCGGTGCTGTCGGGCTGCACGGCGCCTGGCCTTGGGTGCAGAAGCCGGCAGGTGCGCCGGCTTCCCGATCCCGAACCTCGAACCTCGAACCTCGAACCCCGCAGCATCAAACCCCGGCAGGCGGAGGCGGCGGTGGTGCGACCGGCAGCCCGGGCACCGCCTGCGGCGGTATACCGCCCGCTTTGTCCTTCAGCTCCTTGAACTTGTCGGACATGCTTTCCAGCTTGTTCGACCAGGTCGGGTCGGGAACCTGGCCTTCGGTGACCTTGAAAAACACCTGCATCAACGCCGCCATCGCCAGCGGATCAACGATCGCCGCCTTGATGCTGACTGCAGCCACGATCGCCAGTGCGAAGGTCCAGAAGCCGGCGATGCCGGGGAAGAAGCTGGCCAAGGCGGCGATCGGGCCCAGCACCACGATGAAGATGACCAGGCTCAGCCCCCAGATGATGACGGTCAGCCACACCGCGTTCTTCAGCATCACTTTGTAGTTCTGCGCGTACAGCACCACCGCATCGCGCGCCGAGGCCCAGGCATTCGTGCTGCCGGTGCGGATGGCATGCGCCAGAATCACTTCGTCGACATAGGTCAGCGAGGTGTTGATGACGGTGTTGGCGAACTTCATCAGACCGTCCAGGCCGGGAATTGGCAGGAAATTGGCGATCATCAGCATGGTGCGGTTGAACACCCGCAGGATGCCCTTGATGAGTTGATCGACGCCGAACAGCACCGAGCTTTCGACAAAGCGCTCCTTCACCACGGCGCTGGCATGCTCCAGCTGGCCGCGACCGCCCGGAATCTGCTTGCCCTGCAGCAGCTCGGCCAGCACCGCGATGTGGCCGGCCTTGACCAGATACAGCAAGTATTCGCGCGCCCAGTACAGAACGCCGCTGATCACGCCGAAGCCGATGAAGGCGCCCCAGGTGGCTCCGGCCGCGCCGTCGCTGGCGACTTTGCCGAACATCCAGCCGAGCCCGGCGCCGCCTGCAGTGGCGACCACATAGGCGAGCGTGATGCCGAGATACACCGCCAGTCTCAACAGCAGAAAGGGCAGGGTGCGAAGCAACAGGCCGATGATCTGGCCAAGGCTGAAATCCATCATGATCGAGACTCTCCCATCGTTGGCCGGCACAACCGCTCCTTGGCGCCGGGTCTGCAACATATACGCAGAACGCTGCGCAGCTGCGACATGTCGGTGGCATCGATTTCACCGCACGGCGACGTTCCGGGAGTAGCCTCTGCGCGTCTTCAACCGTGCCCACCTTCAGGAGTTTCCGATGCGCTTGTTCCCCTTGGCCGCCCTCGCTCTTGGCCTGATCTCCTCCGGCCCTTCCGCCGCCACTTGCGGCGCCCTTCAGGACGTAAGCTTCCGCCCGCTCGCCGGCAAGGAGCCGGTGAACCTTTGCGAGCGCTACGAGGGCCAGGTGCTGCTGGTGGTCAACACCGCCAGCAAATGCGGCTTCACCCCGCAATACGAAGGGCTTGAGGCGCTGCATCAGCGCTTGGCCGAGCGTGGTTTCGCGGTGGTCGGTTTTCCGTCCGGTGATTTCATGGGCCAGGAGTTCGAGGACGAGGCCCAGATCGAGGAGTTCTGCACTCTGACCTACGGGGTGAAGTTCCCGATGTTCGAGCGGGTGTCGGTGAAGGGCGAGGAGGCGGTGCCGTTCTATCGCGCGCTGGCCGCTGCCACCGGCCAGGAGCCCGGCTGGAACTTCCACAAGTATCTGATCAATCGCCAGGGCGAGATCGTGGGCAGCTTCGGCAGCCGCACCAAACCTGACGATGCGGCAATGCTCGCCGAGATCGAGAAGCTGTTGGCCGAAGACGCCGGCGGCTGATCACCGCGAGCCCGCCTTTTCGCAGGCGGGCTCGACTGCGCGCTAGAGGCGACGCTTGATCAGGCGGATCAGGCTGCCGAGCACGGGGATGTGCTCATACAGTCCATCGGCGGCGTTCCAGTAGTCCTGGTGGTAGACCACGCGGCCATCGGCGTCGAAGCGCAGGTGCGACAGGCCGACAGTTTCGGTATCGACGCCGCGGCGGAAGCGCTTGAAGCGGATGCTCATGCGCCAGCGCAGCAGGTATTCGCCTTCGGCCGTACGCGTGGTGGACAGTACCCGCACCCGGCAGTCTTCGACGGCGGCAGCGCTTTCGGCGAGGTAGTGCGCCAGGGTGTGGCGCCCGCGCACTGCCTTCAGCGTGTCATTGAAGTAGATGTCTTCGGCATAGGTCGCCGCCAGCAGGCCACCAACCCGGTCCGGGCTGAAACTTTCGAAGAAGGCGCCGAAACGCGCCAGCGCCTCGGCCTCGGCCGGGCTGCCCGCGGTGGGCGGATGTGGATGACGGCTGCGCAGTGCGTCGAGTTCGGTCAAGGTTTCCAAATCGGGCTCCATCGGGTCGAATGCGCGCAGCATGAACGCGGACGGAGGGAACACACGTGAAAGCAGGCAAAGCGGAATCGATGGCGATCTGGCTGGGCCTGCTCGGCCTCGCCCCGTTCGCGTTGCTGGCACTGTCGGTGTGGTCGCCGCCGTGGCGCTCGCTCGCGTTGCCGGCCCTGTTGGCCTACTCGGCCTTGATTCTCTCCTTCCTCGGCGGGGTGCGCTGGGGCCGCGCGCTTGAAGCCGGCTCGCCCGCGCAGTTCGTGCTGGCGGTGTTGCCGAGCCTGTATGCGCTTGGCGTCCTGCAGGCGCCGCCGGTGGCGGGCTTGATCCTGCTCGCAGCCGGCTTTGTCGGCCAGTGGTGGCTGGATGTGCCGGCCGATCGAATGCGCGCGCCGGCCTGGTTCCGTCGCCTGCGCGGCTGGTTGACCGCGGGCGTGCTGGCCTGTCATCTGCTCGCCTTGGGTCCGCTTTTGCCGGTCTGAGTTCGATTGCAAATGCCGTTGAACCTTTCGCGCCAAGCGCAGTCTTGGCCCGCGGCGTTGCACCCCTGCGGGGTGCACCCCACAATATCGAGCCCCGAAGCCGTCGGATTTACGGCTCCCACTGTTGGAGAACCCATGAAGCACTCCCTGCGCACCACCCTGCTCGCTGCGGCCACTGTCGCTGCGATCGGGTTTTCGTCCTTCGTTGTTGCCGAGGACACGCTGGAAACCGATAAAGACAAGATCAGCTACGTCATCGGCCTGCAGATCGCCGGCTCGCTGGTTCAGATCAAGGACGAGGTCGACCTGAAGGTCCTGGTGCGCGGCATCGAGACCGGCCTGGCCGGCACCGAGCCCGCGATCAGCCAGGAAGAAGCGATGGCCGTGCAGCAGGCGTTCTCCGAGCGTCTGCAGGCCAAGCAGGCTGCAGCGCAGCAGGAAGCCGCCACCAAGAACCGCAGCGAGGGTGAAGCCTTCCTCGCCGCCAACAAGAGCAAGGCGGGCGTGAAGACCACCGAGTCCGGCCTGCAGTACCAGGTCGTCACCGAAGGCACCGGCCCGCGCCCGGCCGCGACCGACACGGTCAAGGTGCACTACACCGGCACCCTGCTCGACGGTACCAAGTTCGACAGCTCGGTCGATCGCGGTGAGCCGGCGCAGTTCGCGCTGAACGCGGTCATCCCCGGCTGGACTGAAGCCCTGCAGCTGATGACGGTCGGCAGCAAGTACACCCTGTGGCTGCCGTCGGAACTGGCTTATGGCGACCGCGGCACGCCGGGTCCGATCGGCCCGAACTCGACCCTGGTGTTCGAGGTCGAGCTGATTGAGATCGTTGCGCCGCAGGCCGCATCCGCGCAGCCGGCAGCCGAGTAAGTTTCGCGACATGCAGCACCCTGCGGCCGGCGGATCTGATCCGCCGGCCGCTCGCGTTTTGAGCGGGCGCCATCGAGTTCGATGCGCCGATTGCGCTTGAAATGGGATATCCATCACAGTCTGCTATCCTCGCGCCCCCGTTTGGAGTCTGCGCATGAACATCACTGTTTTCGGCACCGGCTATGTCGGCCTGGTGACCGGCACCTGCCTTGCGGAAGTGGGCAATACCGTCACCTGCGTTGATATCGACGCCGCCAAGGTCGAGGGTCTGCGCGCCGGCAAGGTGCCGATTTTCGAGCCCGGGCTTGAGCCCATGGTGCTGGAGAACAGCCGCGCCGGGCGCCTGCTGTTCACCACCGACGCCGCGGCCGCGCTGGCCGATGCCGACATCATCTTCATCGCCGTCGGCACGCCGCCGGATGAGGACGGTAGCGCCGACCTGCGCCACGTGCTCACGGTGGCGCGCACGATCGGTGAGCACCTGCAGCGTGAGGCGCTGGTGGTGACCAAATCGACGGTGCCGGTGGGCACCGCGGACCGCGTGCAGGCGGCCGTTGCCGAAGCCCTCAAGGTCCGTGGTTCCGACATCGCTTTCGATGTCGCCTCCAACCCCGAATTCCTCAAGGAAGGCGATGCGGTCAAGGACTGCATGCGCCCCGACCGCATCATCATCGGCTGCGACAGCGCCCGCGCGCTCAGCCTGCTGCGCGCCCTGTATGCGCCGTTCAACCGCAATCACGAGCGCATCGTCGCGATGGATCTGCGCTCGGCCGAGCTGACCAAGTACGCCGCCAACGCGATGCTGGCGACCAAGATCAGCTTCATGAACGAGATGGCCAACCTCGCCGAACACCTTGGCGCCGATATCGAGAAGGTGCGCATCGGCATCGGCTCGGACCCGCGGATCGGCTTCTCCTTCATCTACCCGGGCGCTGGCTATGGCGGCAGCTGCTTTCCCAAGGATGTCCAGGCGCTGCATCGAACCGCTGGCGCGCATGGCTTTGACGCCCGCATCCTCGAGGCCGTAGAGGCCGTCAACCATCGCCAGAAGGACAAGCTGCACGACCTGCTGCGCCGCCACTTCGGCACTCTGAAAGGCCGCCGCATCGCGCTGTGGGGCCTGGCTTTCAAGCCCAATACCGATGACATGCGCGAGGCGCCGGCGCGGCGCCTGATCGAGCAGCTGTGGGCCGATGGCGCCAGCGTGGCGGCGTTTGATCCCGAGGCCCGCGAGGAGGCCCGCCGCATCTACGGCGAGCGCGCCGACCTGGTGCTGGTCGACGAACCCTATGCGGCACTGGAGGGTGCCGATGCACTGGTGGTGGTGACTGAATGGAAGGCCTTCTGGAGCCCGAACTTCCGCCGTATCAAGTCGATGCTGAGTGCGCCGGTGGTGATCGATGGCCGCAACATCTACGACCCCGAACTGGTCGAATCCGCCGGCCTCGCCTACTACGGCATCGGCCGCGGCCGCTCGCTGCAGGTGACTGCTCGTGGATGAGCAGCATGTGGCACAGCTGGTCGAGCGCGTGGTCGAACTGGAAATGCGGCTCGCGTTCCAGGACGACACCCTGCAGCGCCTGAATGCCGTGGTGACCGACCAGGCCCTGCGCATCGAGCAGCTCGAGCGCCGTTTCGAGCTGTCATTGACCGATCTCAAGGCGCTGCGCGGTCTGCTGTACGCCGACCCGTCACAGGAACCGCCGCCGCCGCACTACTAGACTGCGGCGCAGCGCGTTACCCTGACTCCTCTAAGAATACCGTTCAAGCCCATGACAACATCACTACGCGATCAGCTGACCAAGCTTGGCTTCAAGGCCCCTGAGCCGCCGCCGCGGCCCGAGCGTCGTCCGCCGCAAGGCACAACGAATGCCGATGCCGGCGCGTCGCGGCCATCGCAGGGCAAGCGTTCCGGCGGCGATCAGGAGCGTTCCCGGCCGCCGCGCAACGATCGCGGTCGCGGCAAGCCTGCATCTTCCGCGCCGAGCACAGGCAGTGCTGAAGAGATCGATCTGGCCCGTGCCTATGCCCTGCGCACGCGCACCGAGCGCGAAGAGCAGCAACGTCTTGAGCGCGAGCGACAGGCCGAAGCCGCGCGTCGTCGCGAGGCTCGGCTCGGCCTGCACACCCTGATGCAGAGTGCGTCGCTGAACAATCCACAAGCTGACCTGCCGCGACACTTCGAACACGCCGGCAAGATCCGCCGCATTTACGTCACCGCCGAGCAGCTCAAACTCCTGAACGGTGGCGAGCTGGCCGTGGTTGCCGCCGGCGGGCGCTATCACCTGGTCAGCCTGGAGCATGCGCAGGTCGCGCGGGGCTTCATGCCCGAATGCCTGGCGCTGAAGGTCGACCCCAACGCCCAGGAGGGCGGCGAGGACTACGTCGATCCGCGTTTCCAGGTGCCGGACGATCTGGTCTGGTAAGTGCGAACGCGGGCGCAGGTGCGCTCACGGTTGCATCACGGCGGTGAATGCGGGTAGACATGCAGCATGATTGTCCAGCCAGGGGATTGCTGGGCGTGGGGGGCTGGGGCGGCACCGTGCGGGGGCACACGATGATTCGGATTTTCCTGGTTGACGACCATGAACTGGTTCGCAGCGGTATCAAGGCGATCCTGGCTGGTGAAGCAGATTTCGAGGTGGTCGGCGAAGCGGCTTCGGGTGAATTGGCGCTGCCCTTGCTGCGCAAGCTCAAGCCCGATGTGGTGCTGTGCGACTTCCATATGCCGGGGCTGTCCGGGCTGGAGGTCACCGAGCGGCTGTCGCGCAGCCTGCCGTCGAGTCGACTGATCATGGTGTCGGTGTTGAGCGATGGCCCGATGCCGAAGCGCGTGCTCGAAGCGGGCGCTTCCGGCTATCTCAGCAAGGGCTGTCCGGGTCAGGAGCTGATGCAGGCGATCCGCGAGGTCGCGCGCGGGCGCCGCTATATCGGCGCTGACATCGCGCGGCAGATCGCGCTCGACGGCCTGAATGGTCACGCATCGGTGGTGGAAAGCCTGACCCCGCGCGAGCTCGAAGTCGCCCTGCTACTGGCCCAGGGCCGCAAGATGACCGAGATCGGCGAGCGCCTGAGCTTGAGCGCCAAGACTGTTGCCACGCATAAATATCGGGTCTACGACAAGCTTGGCGTGCGTGATGTGGTGTCGCTGGCCCGCTTCGCGCGCCAGCATGGGCTGCTTGATCCGGGCAGCGAGTAGGCGGGCGGTGCAAGGCCCAGCCTAGCAGCCTGTCGGACTGTGGTTGGCCGGGCTGCAAATCCGCCTGCGCGGTCCACTTTTCCGCCGATTCTTGACCAAGAGAGCCCACTCGGCCTGCGAATCGTCGAAAAACTGTCCTCGCGCAGTCGGATTTTCGCCTCGACCCCCAAAGCCCGACAGGCTGCTAGCGGCGCAATTCTGGCGTGGCGCTGAAGTGGCTAGCGGCTTGGGGTCTGCGCGCGGACCGCGCGCAGTTCGTTGTTGCCCGACTTTGCCCCGTCTTGTGCTTGATCGCGCCTGGATGATCGCGCGACGTGTTGGCGCGGGTATGGAGTTCGAGGGCTGACGAACCCTCTCCCCAGACCCTCTCCCACTGGGAGAGGGGAGAAAACGCGCGTAGCTGAGTCGTCGTGGCGCCCGTCCACAACTGAAAACGGCGGCCCGGATTTCCCGGGCCGCCGCACGTTTCAGGCGAGTTGCTGCGTAGATCGGCCGACTAGATCAGCCGCTCCTGGCGTGGCTCAGCTGCAGGCTGCGCAGCAGCATCGTCAATCGGGCTGGACTCCACCGCATTCGCATCGGTCGCTTCCGCGACCACAGCGGCTGGCTTCGCAAGCGTCGGCTCGATCGAAACCTCGACCGCCGGCGTTGCCCCGGCTTCGACAACTGCCGGTGTGGCGACCTCGATTGCCGTCTCGACCGGGACGAAAGCTGCGGGCGGGCTCGCAACCACCACCGGCGCGGGCGGCGCGATCACGACTTCGGATACGGGCTTGACCTCGGCGACGCGTTCGATGACGACCTCGACTTTCGCTTCGGCCTCGGCCGCTGTGGGCCCCGTCGTTGCGGTTTCAGTCGCGGGCATCTGCGCCGGAGCTGGCACCTCGATCACCGCCGCCACTACCGGTACTGCATGCGTCGCTTCTGCGACGACAACCGGTGCGGCCTCGACGACCGCGACCGCCGCCGCTGCAGGTGCGGCCGCGATAACGACCTCAACCGCTTCAGCGGGAGCAGGCTCAACCACAGCCGGGGACCGCGGCGTTGCGACCGTCGCGGCTTCCGCCTCGAGAGTGGCTGCGGGCGGCGCCTGCACGGGTTCGACTGCCTGCGCTGCCGCAACTGGCTCGATGAGAGAAGCTACGGGGGCGGGTGGCGCTGTCTCGACAACTGACGAAGCCACCTCAGTCACGACCGCAGGTGCTTCAGCCGTTGCGGCAGCTTTGTCAGTGGCGACAGCAGGCGTTTCGGCCGCGATGGTCGTCACGACCGCCGCCTCAGCCGGCGCCTCAATCCTCACCTCAGCGGCCGCAGTCGCGACCTCGACAGCGACCTGAGCAGGCGCAGCAGGTGCCTCCAAGGCCTCTACTGCAACCGGGCTGGTCACCGCGGCGACCGTTGCTGCGGCTGCAGCTTCGGCCGGTGCACGCACGCGTGGCGGGCGCGGCGGACGGGGCGTGGGAGCTGGGTCGGCTTCGGCAGCCTCAGCGCGTGCCGCTTGGGCGGACTCTGCAGCCGCCGTGGCCGCACGCGGCATCGGCACCGGCACGAAGATCGGTGCTTCGCCGCGGGCGGGGGCTTCGGGAGCGCGGGCAACAATTTCGCTGTCGTCGTCGGTTTCGGCTGCAGCGGGCACGAGCTCAGCAGCATCGTCGTTCGCGGTCACAGCGACTGCTTCAACGGCCACGGCCGGGCGCGCTGCACGGGTCGGCGCGACTGCTGCTGCAACCTTTTCCTCAGCCTCGTCTTCGCCCTCGGCTTCGTCGTCCAGACCGAGTGCCTGATCGCTGCCTTCACCGGCAGCCCCGCCCTCACGACGCCTGCGGCGACCACCGCGACGTCCGCGGCGGCGACGCCCTGCAGTGCCGGTATCGGCGCCGTTCTCAGCGGCGGCTTCCGGGTTGAGCACTTCAGCGCCGGTCGCAGAGGCTTCGGCCGCCACGGCGGCTGCAGCGGCCAGCGCGGCGGCATCCATCAGCTCGGGCGAGGGTCGGGCTGCCTGCGCTTCGGCGGCGCGCTCGCGACGCTCGGCCTGAGCCTCGGCGCGGCTGGGCCGATCCGGCGCGGCTGCGACGGGTTCAGCGCTGCGCTCACGACGCCCAACTTCGCCACGATCGGGGCGCTCAGGCTTGCCCTCAAGCTTGTCGCCACGGCCGTCCTGACGCGGGTTCTGGCGGTTGTTGCGGCCGTTGTCCTTGTCGGCGCGTTCTTCCTGCGGCTGCTTGGGCTGTTGCTGCTGTCCGCCGCCGCCCTTCTGTGGACGATTTCCGCGCTCGCGTTGCTGCTCGCCGCGCGCTTCACCGCGGGTCTCGGCCGGCTTGTCGCTGCGGCCGTCGCTGCGACCCTCGTTGCGACCGTCATTGCGGCCCTCGCTACGGCCCTCATTGCGACGGTTCTCGCCACGGTTGCCGCGTTCTTCGCGGGCCGGGCGGCCATCGCGGCCCTCACGCTGCGTACGCTGCTGTGCTTCGCTGGGTTCGGGTTTGGGCGTCGTCGCCAGGCCCAGTGCGCCCATGATCCGCGACCACAGGCCCGGTTTGGGCTTGGCCGCAACCGCAGCCACTGCGGCCGGGCGCTGCGCCTGTGGCTGTGCTGCGACCGGACGCGGCGTGGCCGCTGCGGCGACAGGCTTCGGACGCTCCTCGTCCTCGCTGCGCTCTTCTCGGATCGGGGCCGGGCTGGTCGGCTTGACCGCACGCACCGCCGGAGCCGGCGGAATATTGAGGTTGGCGCGGGTCAGTGCATGCACTTCCTGCTTGCGCGGCGAGGTGCGGTAGTAGCTGGGCTTGGTGGTTTCCTCGCCGAGCTCGCCTTCGCGGATGCGCTGCACGTTGAAGTGCGGCGTTTCCAGCTGGTCGTCGGCAACGATCACGATCGGCACGTCGTGGCGCTGTTCGATTTCCATCAGGCCGCGGCGCTTCTCGTTCAACAGGAAGTTTGCGATCTCGTGCGGAGCCTGCACCAGCACCTGGCCGGTGCTGTCCTTCATTGCCTGTTCTTCGATCAGGCGCAGGATCGACAGGCTCAGCGACTCGACGCTGCGCATGCGGCCGTGGCCGGCGCAGCGCGGGCAGACCAGCTGGCTGGATTCGCCCAGGCTGGGGCGCAGGCGCTGGCGCGACATTTCCAGCAAGCCGAAACGCGAAATGCGACCGATCTGCACGCGGGCGCGATCAGCCTTCAGCGCGTTCTTCAGGCGCTCTTCGACTTCGCGCTGATGACGGCTGGATTCCATGTCGATGAAGTCGACCACCACCAGGCCGCCCAGGTCGCGCAGCCGCAGCTGGCGGGCCACTTCATCGGCGGCTTCCAGGTTGGTGTTGAACGCGGTTTCCTCGATGTCGCCGCCCTTGGTGGCGCGCGCAGAGTTGACGTCGACCGCGGTCAGCGCCTCGGTCTGGTCGATCACGATCGAGCCGCCCGAGGGCAGACGGACCTGGCGCTCGTAGGCGTTCTCAATCTGCGATTCGATCTGGTAGCGGTTGAACAGCGGGATGCTGTCTTTGTAGAGCTTCAGCTTGCGCACGTTGTGCGGCATCACCTGCTCGACGAAATCCTTGGCTTCCTGGAACACCGGCTCGGAGTCGATCAGGATCTCGCCGATGTCAGCGCGCAGGTAGTCGCGCAGGGCACGCACGATCAGCCGCGACTCCTGATAGATCAGGAACGCCGCCGGCTTGGCCAGGGCGGCATCGGTGATCGAGCGCCACACCTGCAGCAGATAGTCGAGGTCCCACTGCAGCTCTTCGGCATCGCGGCCGACGCCGGCGGTGCGGATGATGATCCCCATGTCGTCGGGGATGTTGAGCTTGTCCATGGCCTCTTTCAGGGCCTGGCGGTCTTCGCCCTCGATGCGGCGCGACACGCCACCGGCGCGCGGGCTGTTCGGCATCAGCACCATGTAGCGGCCGGCCAGCGAGATGAACGTGGTCAGGGCGGCGCCCTTGTTGCCGCGCTCTTCCTTGTCGACCTGGACGACGATCTCCTGGCCTTCCTTCAGCAGCTCCTTGATCCCGTGCTTGTTCGGGTCGGTGCCGGGCAGGAAGTAGTCGCGGGAAATCTCCTTCAGCGGCAGAAAACCGTGGCGGTCGCCGCCGTACTCGACGAAAGCAGCCTCAAGCGAAGGCTCAAGACGGGTGATGCGGCCTTTGTAGATGTTGGATTTTTTCTGTTCCTTGGCGGGCTGTTCGATGTCGATGTCGTACAGGCTCTGGCCGTCAACGATGGCCACGCGCAACTCTTCCTGCTGAGTTGCGTTGATCAGCATTCTCTTCATTGTCTTGTCATTCCTCGCACGCTCTAACCGCGGGGAACGCCGGAAATCCCGGACGGGGCGGGCGAAATGCGCGCGCCCAAAGCGGAGTCACCAGCGCTGCGACCGTGTCACCAGGCCTATCAATGGCCCGCGGGAGCGCCAAACAGTTAACTTTCCGCCGGCCAGCGCTGCGGGAGCCCCGCAGTCGCCGCCCGGCGACCCTCCCGTGCGCTGCCTTGAAAGGCGCGACGGGTTTTCATTGCCACAGCCGCAGCGGGATCCTTCCCGCCAACGGCAGCCTCGCAGGCGCAAGCGCCGCGGAAGCTGTTTGCGAAACGGGCATCGCCGACGCGCGCCAAGGCGCAGCGGCAGCCGCCGATTCCGACACCGGAGCCTCCCTGGCCCCGCGCGGCGCATCTGCGCGAGGGCCGTGCCCCCGCTTCAATCGCCGCGACTATCTGCATCTTTCCTATCCGGCTGCGAGTTCCCATGAACCCGGAGCCCTTGCTTCGTGGAGCCTGCGCTCCGCATTGCTTCCGCTTGCCGCTACCATGACCGGCCCGCGTAAGCGGGCTCGTACCTGAAACCGCGCAGGCCGCCCAAGGCTGGCCGCGCCGATTCAGAAATCTAGGGAAACAGCCCCGGAAACGACAAGGGGTGCTGGAAAATCAGGACCTTATCGCGCGTGAAGTCTAGCAAGCCGGGTACGGCCGCAGCAAACGAGGGTGTGAAGGACGCCAAGCACGTCGGTGTACGCATGGTTGAAGTGCCCGCCGACCGCGTCGGCCAGCGGCTCGACAACTTTCTGCTGGGCCAGCTGAAAGGCGCGCCGCGCTCCTTGATCTATCGAATTCTGCGCACCGGCGAGGTGCGCGTGAACGGCGGCCGCGCCAAGCCTGACACCCGTCTGCAGGGCGGCGAAACCATCCGGATACCCCCAGTGCGCCTGGCCGAAGCCGAGGCCCCGCAGGACGCCCCGCGCGGACAGATCCAGCGCATCGCCGACAGCATCGTGTTCGAAGACCGCGCCCTGCTGGCGCTGAACAAGCCCAGTGGCATCGCCACCCACGGCGGCAGCGGCATCAGCTTTGGCGCCATCGAACTGTTGCGCCAGCTGCGCCCTGGCGAGCCCCTTGAGCTGGTGCATCGGCTCGATCGCGACACCTCTGGCCTGCTGGTGGTGGCGAAGAAGCGCTCCGCCCTGACCGAGCTGCAGCGGCTGATCCGCGAGGGCAAGCTGGAGAAGCGCTATCTCGCCCTGCTGGTCGGCGACATCGGCACCAAACCCTTCAGCGTCGACGCCCCGCTGCGCAAGTTCGAACTGCAGGGCGGCGAGCGCATGGTCAAGGTCGACCCGGTCGAGGGAAAGGCCTCACGCAGCCACTTCCGGCGCTTAAGCCTGCACGGTGGCCACAGTTACACTGAAGTGCGCATCGACACCGGCCGCACCCACCAGATCCGCGTGCACGCCCAGCACGTCGGCCACCCGGTGGCGATGGACGAAAAATACGGCGAACGCGAAGCCAACCGCGAACTGAAAGTCGCCGGCGTCAAACGCCTTTTCCTGCATGCTGCGAGCTTGCGCTTCGCGCTGAAGGACGGAACTGAGCCCTACCACCTGACCGCGGAGCTGCCGGAGGATTTGCAGGCAGGGTTGGATGGGTTGGGGGGTAGCCTCCTCAGGCGAAGATAGCTTCCGCCTCCAGGCAAGGGGGTATCTCCAGCCTTTGGCGATCGAGGCAGAACGGCAGCACCCAAAGCCGCATCCCGCTGGATTTCGGAAACTCGAACACAGGCAATGGCGCGGTAAAGGCGTCCGTCTTCGGGTAGATCAAGACGATGTCCCCGGCACCATCCAGATAGTGGTGGCCGTACGCGTACAGCTGGTAGAAGTCGGCCTGACTGAGCTGGTACTTCTCGCGCCCGTTTTTCTTCGCCGCATCCAGCAGTTTCCACTTCGCGTCCAGAATCAAGCGGGTGGTGTGCTTCTGCTTGACCAGCAGATCGGGCTTCATGCGGAACCAGCGCTGCGCGTCGTGTGCAACGAGGTGCTGGCTGCTCGCCTGCCCTTTCAGCACGAAGTCAGCGCGCAGCTGCCTCGGCAGGTGTTTCTCGACATAGGCCTCGAACACCTCATTCATCGGGAACAGCAGCGACGGAGCATCCTGCTTTCCCACCCCTGAGATCGGGCTGAGCCCCTTCAGGATTAGCTTCGCCCAGTCCAAGGCTGGCGAGTAGTAGCGCATGCCGCGATCCAGCCGGATCCGCTGGATGTCCAGGCCCACATCGATTGAGAGCGGAACATCCGCGAAGACGAAGCCAAGTTCGCGTGCCGCACGCTGGTTCTCCTGAGATCGGCACAGGCTGAGCACCTGACGGAGCGCCGTATGAATCAGACGGTTCTCTGCGCGGTTCTGCGAGAACTCGTCGTGCTCGGTGAAGAACCGATCGCGCCGGGTCAGGTTTTGGGAAACCTGCTTGGCTATCACCAGCCGACCACGCAGCGCGAAGAGGTTGTCCTGCCGCGCCACATAGTCACTGCGCAGGCCCCGCTTGACCAGCGCACCCACGGCCAGCAGGAACTGCTGGATGAATACCTCCAGCAGAGGCATGCGCTCGGAAGCCAGGTCCGCGTCGGCAGTTTTGATGTGTCGAAAGCCGGCCAGGCACTTCAGCATCCGGAGGAGCAGCGCACGGGCTTCGTCACGAGAGGTGTTCCTTCCCGTTTTGGGCAGCACCTCGATATGGAAGCCGCAAGGCGCACGAATGACGCCGACATAGCGGGTGACCTGCACGGCCCTCGCGCCATTCCGCTGGGTCGGCTTGAGCCAGCCGGACGAATCGTTCCTGAGTGCCTGCATGTCCAGCCAGGCAAAGACACGCTGCGGCACTGCAGGTCCCACCACTCCGGCCTTTGCTTCGACGAGCGTGTCGAACTCAAAGATCGTCAGCGGCTTCATCCGGCGGGCCCGGCAGCTTTGACCGAATAGATGCCGACGTAGGCCTCAGGCTGATCAAACGCTTCAGCGTTCAACTGATAGCGGGGACGAACCGCGTACTGATCGAGCTCGTGCTCGCGGCCGAACAGCGCCAGCAGGTCCTCTTCTTGGCCGATCTCCTGCACGAACTGAAGTTGTTCGCGCCCGGCCTTCTGGTTGTCGCCGAGCACCAGTCGAATCTTCTGCCAGTCCTCGAAGAAGTACTCCTGCAGCAGCGGGAGGATCCTGTTACGGAACACCTGCTTCAGCTCCTCAAAGCGGTTGGCAATTTCCAGGCCCTCGATCCGCATAAAGTAGGCATGCCCGAGCGTGTGGTCGCGGTCGTACAGGGCCTCGATGCGCTTGTTCAACATTGTCAGCAGTCGTTTGATGTCGATGTCCACACCCTTGTGCGAGACGACAACCTCAACTTTGGAAGGGTCTGGCATCGACTCGACGAACTCGAAGCGGCGACGCAGCGCGGTATCCATCAGCGCCAGCGAGCGGTCCGCCGTGTTCATCGTCCCGATCACATCGACGTTCGATGGCACGCTGAAGCTCTTGGCGGAGTAGGGCAGGGTCACAGCAAGCGGATTCTTCGCGCCCTCACGCTTGTCGACTTCCACCAGGCTGATCAGCTCGCCGAAGATCTTGCTGATGTTTCCGCGATTGATCTCGTCGATCACCATCGCGTACTTCTGCGACGGGTTCTCGCGCGCCCGATCACACAGCCTCAGGAAGGCGCCGCGTTTGATCTCGTAGCGCACCTGGCCACCCGCTGAGACGGGTGCGTTATCTGCGTCCCGCTGCTCGCCCGAATCGGACATGACGGGGCGCAGGCCCTCCACGAACTCCTCGTACCCGTAGGACTGGTGGAAGGTGACGAGCTCGTAGCGCTCGCCGTGCTCGGCATCGGTGTATTTGGACGCGAGCAGCGCCTGCAGCGCGAAAGTCTTGCCTGTGCCGGGTGGGCCGAAGTAGATGATGTTTTGCGGCGGCGTGTCGCTCTTGGGTTCGTCTTCTTCGATGGCCTCGTAGTCGTCGGGCCAGTAGCCCTTGCGCCCGGTGCGTGGGCCGAGTTTCGCCGGCCAAACGCCCTCGTGCTTGTCGGCAGCTTCGAAGGTCTCGACGAGCTCGCTGGTGAGGTCGGCCCACTCATCAAGCGGCTCCAGGCCCGCAAAGCCCGCCCAACTGACCCGAACGCCGTCCATGCGCAGGTGCAGCCAGCCGACCGGACCACCTCTGACCGCTCCCTTCTCCCTCCGGCCGAAGCGGAGCTGGCTGTTGGTGGCGCGGGTGAACCACCAGTCCAGTCCCATGCTGTTCACCGACCGCGCAAGTCGGCTGAACAGCTCGGTCATGCTGTGCGGCCACCCCGGCTGACGCTGCGCGAAATCCTCATGTCCACGGAAGTGGCGCAGCAAGCTCGCTTGGTCCGGCCCCGCCGACAGGCCCAGTTGAGCGGCGACCTCGTCGTAGCTCAGCCTGAACTTCCGGATCGCATCGACGCTCCAGTCGACCAGCGCGGTGAAATCGAGGGCGAGCCCCTCGGCGGGCGATTGGATCGCGACGATCGGCGAGGACGTGAGTGGCCCCCGGATCTGCTCGTACTTCTTGCGCAGATTCGGGCCGTCGATCTTGATGTCCACGAGGTCGATCTTGACGACAAACCCAAGCTCGGCGTCGATGCCGACGGTGTAGGCCAGGCCCTCGGGCGCGTTCTGGGTCGGGTAGATCCGCGCCCAGTTGTAGTGCGTGAATTTCTTTTGCCACTGGTCAGTGGGCTTGCGGACGGTCTTGGTCCTTCCGACGTTGAACAGCTGCTTTTGCAGCGCCTCGGCCCACTGCTTGGTCGCCTCGAAAGCGTGCACCAGCTCTTCATAGACACGCTGCTGCTCCGGGTTGGTCTTGTCGTAGACCGTCCCCTTCCATTTGTTGAGCAGCTTGAAGTGCTCGTTCTTGAAGTGTGCCATCGCCTCAAATCCCCTCAACATCGATGCCGTGCTCGGCCAACCAGATCTTCCGTCGTTCGAAATCGGGCAGTGCCCGCTCGACCCTCTGCCAGAACTCGGGCGCGTGATGCCGTTGATGCAGGTGGGCCAGTTCATGCACCACCACGTACTCGGCGATGCGCGGCGGCAGCAGGATGGCTTTCCAGTGGAAGTACAGCCAGCCGCCCTTGCCGCATGAGCCCCAGCGGTAGCCCAGGTCCTGCACTTTCAGGCCCACAGGCTGGACCTCCATGCGCGCCGCGTAGTCCTGCACTCTCTCCCACAGCCAGGGCTTGGCGCGGGCGCTGTACCACTGGATCAAACGGCTTCGCGCGGTCGCGACAGCATCGCGGCGCAGCAGCAAGCGGCCGTTGAGCAGTTTCACGGCCGCGTCCTGTTCGTCCACCAGGCGCAGCCTATAGCTCCGGCCCAAGTACAGAAACCCCTCGCCATCGACATAGCGCTTGCTCGGTATGGCCTTCTGCAGGCGATCCTTCTCGGCCAGCTTGGTATATATCCAGAAGCGCTTCTCCCGCACGAAGCTGCGCAGACGCTCTTCTTCCACGCCCGGCGGGGCCGACAGCACCAGCTCGCCGCCGCGGTCCACGGTGATCTGCAGCGTTCGCCGCCGGCTGCTCGGCTTCAGAGCGAAGCAGAGGTCATCTACGGTCAGCACGCTCATGCCCGCGTCAACCTGTCATGGTTGGCGCGGGCGAGTTCGAGCAGGCGATCCTTCAGCGCCGACACCGCGCCCGGCGCAAGCAGGCGGGAGCCGTGCAGCGCCCTGAAGATGCGGGCGCCGAGGGCATCCTGCGCGGGCCGCTTGTGCGGCTCCCAGAAGGTGTCGGTCAGTTCGCCGACGATCATGTCGACCAGGTCGACGCTCAGGTCGCGGAGTTTCAGCAGCTGCGCGTCCGTGGGGCGCTCGCTGCCCGCTACGGCCTCCAGCAGCATGCGCAGGAAAGGCAGGTAGTGATCCGGCAGATCGGGCAGGTCGGTGTCATCGCCGCTTGCGCCCGCGCGCATGTCGTCGATGATTTTCTGCAGGGCCGCGATCACCGCCTCCCACTGTTCCGCCAGCGTCTGCAGGATCTCGTTCAGTCGCTCGCTGAGCTTGCGGAACAGCACCGGGTCTTCATCGAGATGCTTGCGGATGTGCGAGCGGATGGCGTGTTCCATCTCGGAGGCCTTGGCGCGGTTGTTGGCCAGGCGCGAGAGATGGTGATTGAACTCCGTATCGGTCAGCGCCATCGGCGCGACCTTGGGGTCGACACCCAGCGAAATCACATGCTCGTCGATCAGCCTGCGGACCTTGGCGCCGACGTCCTTGCCCAGAACCGGCGTGTCCTTGTAGCGGTTGCGCGCTCGCGCATAGATGTAGGCGAGGGTCTTGGCGTCTTTGGAGAAGGGCAGGCCTTCCGGGCGCGGCAGCACCGTGTCCAGCGAGCCCACAAACTGCTTGAGCTTGACGGTGAACTCGGCGCGCAGGCGCTCGTCGGCCAGCACCTCAACGCAGGTTTCGGTGTTCTCCAGTGACTCGATACCGCGGCTGCGGAACAGGTCCACCACGCGCAGGTGGCGATCGCGCAGCGCCGGCACTTCGTCCTTCAGGCTTTGCAGAGCGCCTTGAACGTCTTCATCGGCGTAGGCGGCCAGGGCTTCCTGCAGATGCTGGGCGACGCCGTAGTAGTCCACCACGATGCCGCAGCGCTTGCCGAAGCCCGTGCGGTTCACGCGGGCAATGGCCTGCAGCAACTCGGCCTCGCGGATCGGGCGGTCGAGGTACATCACCCCTTCGATCGGCGCATCGAAGCCGGTCAACAGCATCGACTTCACCACCAGAAAGGCCAGCGGATCGGTCTTCTCCGGCTGGGGTGTGGCCGTGGGCAAGCGCAGCGGCTTCTTGAAGCGCTTGATCCGCGTCTCGTTGGCGGCCGCGTCCGTCCACTGCTTCCAGGCGGGATCGTCGTTGTTGCTCCCCGAGATCACCGCCGCGAACTCGATCTGCTTCAGCAGATCGCGGTAGCGCCAGGCCTGCACGCTGGCCTGCAGCCTGGGCGGCCGCTGGCACAGGGCTTCATCGTCCAGCGCCCGGTCTTCGGGGGGCAGGGCTTCGGCCTCGGCCAACAGTTCAGCGCGTGCGGCTTCAAACGCAGCCACATAACGCACCGCCGCCAAACGGCTGTAGGCCACCACCTGCGCTTTGTAGCCATTGGGCAGGATGTAGGTCACGTAGTGGCGCAGCATGTCGCGCGCTTTGTCCGCGATCAGCAGCGGGGCATCGAAGATCGGGCCCTTGGTGGCGTACTTCTGCTTGATCGCCTCCAGTTCCTCGGCGCTTCGATCTCGAAACAGGTCCTCAAACAGCTCGTCGAGGCTGGCGCCGTCCTTGACTGCCCCTTGCGCGGTGCGGCCCTCGTACAGCACCGGCACGGTGGCGCCGTCCTGCTCGGCCTGTTTGATCGTGTAGCGGTCGATGAACTCGCCGAAGATCTCGTGGGTGCGCTTCTTGTCACCCATCAGGATCGGCGTACCGGTAAAGCCTATCCGCGCGCAGTTGGGCAGCCCGGCCAGCAGCCGGGCGTGCAGGTCGCCCGCCTGCGTGCGGTGTGCCTCGTCAACCAGCACGAGAATGGTCTCATCGTCATTCAGCACCTCGAAGCTTCGGCCGGCTGGCTTTGTGGCGTAGCCCGCGACCGCGGGCTCGTTCACGCGCTTCTGCGCCTCCTGCCAGCTGTCCGGGATGTCGTCCTCGGTCAGGCCCGGCTCGCCGGCGGCATCGGGGTCGCGGTACTTCTGGATCGTGGCGAACAGCAGGCCGGGGCCCTTGCGTCGTACGAGCTTCTGCACCGCCGCGGTGGAGGTGGCCACTTCCACCGATTCGCCGGTCAACGTGGCGGTGGCGCTCAGCTGGTTCTGCAGGTCCTTGCGGTCGGTCACCACCACCACCTTGAAGCGGCGGAGCAGCGGATGCGTGCGCAGCTTGCGCACCAGAAACACCATCGTCAGTGATTTGCCCGAGCCCTGGGTGTGCCAGATCACCCCGCCGCGGCGGTCGTGCTCGCCATCCTGCAGACGGGTCTTGCCGGTCTGCAGGCGCGCGATGGCCGCATTCACCGCGCGGAACTGCTGGTAACGACACGCGGCCTTGATGGTCTGCCCGCCGACCTGCATGAACAGAATGAAGTGGCGAACGATGTCCAGCAGGTTTGGCTTGCTGAGCATGCCCGCCACCAGCCGCTGCTGCTCGGACAGCGCGGCCACCCCGAGGCCTGCGGCGATGTCCTCTTCGCGGGCCGGGCTCACCGTCTTCCAACTCGCGAAGTGCTCGAAGCCACCGCCGATGGTGCCAACCCGCGCTTCGTCGAAACTGGTGGCGATCAGCAGCTGGTTGGTGAAGAACAGCGGCTCATTGCCCTCGTTTTCTTCCACCTCATGCTGGGCGTGGCGCTGGTTGCTGTAGCGGCGCAGCTGGTCGATGGCCTCACTCAGCGGCTCAGGGGTCGACGGGCTCTTGCACTCCACCACCACCAGCGGAATACCGTTCACCAGCAGCACCAGGTCGGGCACGATGAAGGCCTTGCCGCGGCTGTAGCCCGGCGGGCAATCCACGCGGTACTGGCTGACCACCGTGAACTGGTTGTTGGCGGGGGTCTCCCAGTCGATATAGCGCAGAGTCTGGCCGCGCCCGCCATCCCAGCCGGGCAGGCCGTCGACCGTGATGCCGAGCAGCAGCAGCTCGGTCGCGTCCTGGTTGGCCTCGATCAGCTTGGGCCGCGCAATGCGGGTGAGCGCGGCCACTGCCTCGGACAGGCGCTCCTCATCCAGCCAGGGCGCACCGTCGGGGCCGGGGTTGATCGCGCGCAGGCGCTCGCGCAGCACGCCCTCCTGAATCACTTCGCTGAAGCGGCTGCGCCCGCTGCGCGCCGGCTCATCGAGGCAACCGGCCAGATGCGTCCAACCCAGGCCCTGCAGCTGGGCGATGAACGGCCCTTCGACATCGTCCAGTTCCCAGCCCATCTAGGCCTGCTCCTCGTAGTCTGTGGCTGCGTGCGGCCCGGCCAGCTCCTGCTCGATCTGTTCGATGCTGGGCAGGCTGGTCTGCAGATGTTCGGGCAGCGATTCCAGCAGCCGGTACTCGGCAATGCCCATCGGCTGCGTGCTGTCGCCCAGCGCGTACTCGGCTGCCATGTCGGTTTCCAGCGCGTTGAGCAGGGCGAGCGGCTGCTGCGAGGGCAATTGTGCAAGCACCTCCTGCACAAACTCAGCCTGCGGCCCGGCCTGCGCAAAGCTGCGCAGGTGCTTCAGATTGCGCGGCGCAAAGCCCTTCATGTCGGGGAAGGCCGCGCGCAGAACGTCGGCCAGCCGGTCGACTCCCTTGGCACCCCAGCCCTCGCGCCCCTGCCGCTTAAGAATGTCGCGGCCGATCTGCCAATACAGCAGCACCCGCTCACGATCGAGCGCCAACGCCGCGCGCTGCTGGGCGCTGTGGATGCGGGTTTTCAGCTCGACCAGCCAGTCGGCGTAGCCGCTGGGTGGCGGGGTCAGCGCAACGGGTTGCACGGTCATGGGGTGCTGGCTTCCAGCAGCGGGGCTACGCGCCTGCGGCCGGTGAGGAGATCGTCCATTAGGCCGTTCTTTTGGACTCGTAGCTTTCCGAGTTGCGTTGTTTCAATGCGGAGACGAGTGTCCATTGCTTGGATCTGGTCGCCAATGGCTTCCATTTCCTCCGCATTATTCGGCGTCAAACAAACGAGCCCAAGAATCTGGTCGCGCCCGATGCCGGGAATGTTTCCGCCGGTTGCCATGCGGTTGAATTGCTCCTGCAAGCTCTGTAAGACCGCAAGCCAATAGGGTCGCGTCTTTTCGCTCACGCGAATTGCCATTAGCTGACGGCTGATGCACGCCCTCGCCCCTGCCAATGCTACTTTTCCGCAGCCCGAGCCTTTGACTGTGATTAGCAGGTCGCCTTTCTCACACATCACTTGGGGATGCGTGGTGTAAGCGGTCACAACGGTCGTCGCACCGGAAAAATCCGAAGGTCCCGTAAAGTACGGCACACCTTTCCCTGCTGAGTTGCATAGCTCTGTTGCGATGTGTTGGCCGGACACGAGATGAATTGAATCGCCTAAGGGCTTGGCGGTCCATACCTTCGGGATCCATCCCAGTGTCGATCTTTCGTAAAGCCCTGGCGCTTCCTCACGGCCGGGGCGCAGCTCGCCATTGGCATCCACACCCCGCGTCAGCAGGTCATGCAGCAAGCCCTGTTTGAGCTGCTTCAGCTTCTCGGCGATGGCCTCGGTCTTCAGGATTGCTCGGTCCAGTGAATCGAGAATAGCCGCCACCTTCCTTTGTTCGGTGATCTCGGGACAGAACACTGCGAACTTGCTGAGATGCTCCCAAGCCGTGCGGGGCATCTTCGTTCCAATTGCTGAGCGTTCGGCGGCGGCTCCTACTTCCTCAGACTGCAGTGCACGGACAGCGAACTCCGGGGCGATGCTCTCCTTTGCCCGGAGAACGAGAACATCTGTGGAGCAGTATCCGTCGAACGGGGCAGCAACACACTTTCTGAGATTCGGGCGGAGCTTCCCGAAGAGCACGTCTCCAGCCGCAAAGACGGAGTTCGTGCTGATCGACGACTCAGCCATTTCCCAACTGAGCAGGTGAGAGCCGCGAGAAGGAATGTTCTCAAGCCCGACATAGGGCTTCCCTGGGTCTTTCGCCGCAGTCACTTTCTCATTGACTGGAGTGACTACCTCGCTCAAGAGCTTGTATTCACCTGCTGCTTGAGCCTCAGACATACCCCAACCCCTTCAAGAACTGCTGCAGCTGCTGGGCCGCCGCATCCCGCTCCCGCTCGATCTCGGTCAAGGTCACCCGGTACTTGTCCCACCAGTTCTCGAACGCGGCCACGATCTGCTGGCGCTGGCCGCTGACGTAGCGCTCCACGATGCGCTGCATGTCGGCGTGCAGGATGGTCAGCAGCAGCTTGCCGGCGGCGTCCGCGTCCAGGCTGCTCACTGACCTGCCGAGCTCCAGGCTCAGGCTGTCGTTGCGGGCCTTGATGCGCTTCTTCAGCGCGGTCAGCTCTTTCTTCCAGGCCTTGAGCTGCTGCTCGTCGACCGCGTTGTCTTCGTCCGTCTCGTCGGCGTCGCTGGCGTCTTCGCCGTCTTCGCTGGGCTCCGGCGTGGCGGACTTGATGCGGGCCTCCAGCTCCAGCTTCTGGCCCTCCAGCTCTTCGAGTTCGGCCACGAAGCTGCCCATCAGAAACTTGACCAGCTTGTGCTCCAGCGGGCTGTCCTTGCTGGTTTTGTCTTCCAGCGCGGTGACGATGCTGGTGCGCCAGGCATCGACCACGCCGTGCGCGCCGCGCGCCATCAGGGTGAGGAAGTCGTACTTGGTCTGGTTCCAGAAGCCCGCCACGATGCCGCGCACCTGGAAGGGGTCGAGCAGGCCGATCTGCTCCAGCGCGCTGCTGAAGCTCTGCAGCAGTTCGTTGCGCAGGGCGACAAAACTCTGCGCCCCGGCCAGGTCGGTAATGCGCTGGCTGTGGGCCGCCCACCAGGCCTCGAACGCCTCGCGAATGGCGGCTTCCTTGGCCTGCAGGCCGGCATTGGTTTCGATGGCGGGCTTGAGCTGGGCCTTGGCCGTGAACTCGGGCCTGAAGTCATAGTAGTCGCTGTCGCGCTGGACGAAGAGGTCCAGCGGGTTCAGGCCGTGGGCCGCGAACAGGGCGTTCTTCGCCGGCTGCGCCACTTCGGCCTTGGGCACGCCGCCCAGCAGATGGGCGCGCACGTCGTGCGGCTCGGGCGGTGGCGCGTTGTCGGCGTAGCGGCGGATGTTGAGGTTGTAGCCGTTGGCCTTGAGCGTGGTGGTGTCGACGATGGCCGAGAAGCCGGGCTCTTTCTTGAAGGCCTCGAAGGTGGTGACGATCTTCTCGATGTGCTCGGGCATCAGAAAGTTCTGCGCCCGGCCCTCGAAGTATTCGCGGTCGGCGTTGATGAACAGGACTTTGCCCTGGCGCTCCTTGGGCTTGCCGCTGACCTGTGCGGCGCCGTGCTGCACGCGCTGGCGCAGCACCAGGATGCAGGCCGGGATGCCGGTGCCATAGAACAGGTTGGGGGCCAGGCCGATGACGGCCTCCAGCAGGTCGTGTTCGATCATGCCGGCGCGGATGCTGCGCTCCTCGCCGCCGCGGAACAGCACGCCGTGCGGCATGACGGTGGCGGTCTGCCCGCCTGCGGCGAGCACCGCGACCATGTGCTGCAGAAACATCAGATCGGCCTTCTTGGCCCCCAGCGGCACCTCTCCGTAGGTGAAGCGGTCGGTGCGCTTTTCGGGCGCCCACACGGACTGGCCGTTCTGGTCTTTGTCGGTGGTGCCCCAGGGCAGCGAGAAAGGAGGATTGGTGAGGATGCGGTCGAACCGCTTCAGCTCGCCGCCCTTGACATGCTGCGGCTTTGCCAGGGTGTCCTCGTTGTGCAGGTCGGCGGTGCTGATGCCGTGCAGCAGCATGTTCATCTTGGCGATGGACCACACCGTGCCATTGGCCTCTTGCCCGTAGAGGTTGGCCTTGCGGCCTTCCTGGCCCTGTTCGTCGATGTATTCCTTGGCGGCGATCAGCATGCCGCCCGAGCCGCAGCAGGGGTCGTAGATGTGGTGCTGCAGCTCCGGCTTGATCAGGCGCACCATCATCCGCACCACCGAGCGCGGGGTGTAGAACTCGCCGCCTTTCTTGCCGGCGGAGTCGGCGAAGTCGCCAATCAGGTACTCGTAGGCCGCGCCGAGCAGGTCGGGGAACTCGAAGTCCTCATTGCGCAGGCGGTGCAGGTTGAAGTGGTTGATCAGCGCGCGCAGCTTGATGTCGGGGATCTTGCTCTGGCCGACCTTCTTGGTGAAGTTGATGTGCTCCAGCACGTCGTAAAGGCTCGTATTGCCGGTTTCCAACCCGGCCAGCGCTTTGTTCAGAGCATCACCAATGTTCTGGTGGGCCTCATTGAGCAGGTAGTCGTAGCGCGAGTGCTCGGGCACCCAGAACGCGCCTTCCTCCATGTACCAGTCTTTCTGGTTGGCGATCTGGGTGGCCACCGCCTTGCTGCAGCCTAGCGCCTCTTGCTCCGCGATGATCTTCTCGCGGTGCTGCTCGAACACGTCGGAACAGCGCTTGAGGAACAGCATCCCGAAGATGTATTCCTTGAACTCGGAGGCGTCCATCTTGCCGCGCAGGATGTCGGCGGCTTTGAAGAGGTGGCGTTCAAGCTGTGGCAGGGTTAAGGGCACTCGGGGGTCCTTCGGTTTGTGGTGTCGCTGTTCATGCCGGCCGCATTCCGCCTGTGCAGCGGGTGCGTGTCTGCATTGCCGGCCCTGATGTGTGGCTTTCGGTGGTGCGGGACAGATCTGTCGCGGGATCGATCATAGGGTCTGGGCGAGCGGAAGTTTGATCGGATTGCCCGACCGCTTAACCTGCGCGCCTCACAGCGGCGCAAACACAAACCGCCCACCAATTTCAGCTGATCGCAGTACCGCTTCCGGCAACAGCGCAATCGAGGCAATGCCCAGCGCCGCGTGCGCAGCTGTTTGCGGCAGCAGGCGGCCATAACGTTGCGCGAGCCAGGCCCAGCCGAGGCCGCCGAGGGCGGTGAGGGCCATCAGTTCGGTGTTGGGCAGGTGCAGGCCGGCGAACAGCAGGGCGGCACTGGGGAGGGCCCAGCGGCCGAGGCCCAGTGTGTTGAGGTGGGGCAACACGAAGCGCGCCAGCCACAGCTGCTGCAGGCCGGCCCAGGCGGCGTAGCGCAGCAGGCGGTCGGCGGCGAAGGCGCGGGTGTGAGTGGGCGCCAGCAGGTCGACTTCAGCACTGAGGCGCAGTGCCAACAGCAGGACCAGGCCGAGCCCGACCACGCCGATGGCGGCGAGCCATGCACTGCTTGCCTTACCGGCGGTGCTGGTCGCTGCGCACGGCCGCAGCAGCCAAAGGGCGACCAGCCAGCCCGCGAGGAGGTACGCCTCGCCTGCTTGGGCGGGGAAATCCGGCAGGCCGAGTGCGAGCAGGACGATCGGCAAGGCGGCGCCGAAGGCCAGGGCGATGCCTGACTGTCGGGCAGAGGCGGGTCGGCGTGATGCCAGCGCCGCTGCACCCGCGATAGTGAGCCCGATCACCAGCCAGGCGAGGGTCGGCACACGCTGGCGCAGCCACTGGGCTTCGATCAACCAGCTCGGCGCATTGGCGCCGATCAGCAGCTGCGGCTGAGCTTGCAGGCGTGCGTCGCGATTTGCCAGCAGATGGCTGGTGGAGCTGCGGGCGGGCAGCACGAAACGAGCTGGCAGACAGGGCCGATCGCCGCACTGGGCGGGGAGCAGGGTGAGCCGCTGCAGTTGGATTCGCTGAGGGGTGTCGCTCATCAACTGCAGGCGCAGCTGCTGCAGAGGGGCCCTGGCATCGCCGATCAGTTCGGCCAGCGGGCGCTGGATTTTCAGCTGTCCCGCGTCGCCGTTCTGAATTGGACCAAAGTCCAGATCGGGACGCAGATCCTGCGCGTGCAGCAGACGCCACTGCAACGGTTCAGCAGCGATGAACTGCAGGCGCAGGCGGCCCAATACCTCGGGATCAATCTGTCGCCCGGACAGACGCAGGCCGATATTGGCGCCACCGTCCGGCAACTGTGCGCTCAGGCCATCGGCATCTACGCGCACATCGATCAGACCCAGCGGCGGGCCGACCACGGCATCCGTGTCGCTGAACTGCCAGTCGAAGGGGCTGCCTCCAGCTGCGTACAGAGCGGCCTCGGCGTGTGCGCGGGCTTCGAGTTGTGCCGACGCACTGGCCAGGGCCAGCCACCAGAGTGCTGCGGCCAAGGCCAGCAGCAGCGCGGGTGCCAAGGCGCGCCGCACCGGCTCAGCCGGCGGCGATCAGGGTTTCGACCTTGGCGGCGCAGATCAGGTCGTTCTCGGACAGGCCGCCCACATCGTGGGTCGAGAAGCGCACCACGCAGCGGTTGTAGTGCACCGACAGATCAGGATGGTGGTCTTCGGCATGGGCGACAAAGGCCAGCGCGTTGACGAAGGCCAAGGTGCGGTAATAGTCGGCGAAATTGTAGGTCTTGCTCAGCGCCTCGCCGTTCTCGACCACGGCCCAGCCGGGCAGGGCGGTCAGCGCGGCTTCGCTGCGTGAGGGCAGCAGCAGGTGTTCGGCGCCGCGGCGCGGCTGGCAGCGCTGGCTGGCGAGGTCGGACAGCTGGATCGTGCTCATGGGGGCGTACTCATGGAGCCTGCGCGTCAAGCGACCGTGCTGATTGAACTCGCGCTCGGTCGAAGGCGGCGCTGGGCGGGCGCGAAGTATAGCGAGCACCGGCCGCGTGCCCGGCCGTGAAGGCAGGCGCGGTGTGATGCGGTACCATTTTGGTCCGATTTCAAACGCCGGCCTTCGCAATGATCCAGATCACCGACTCCGCCCAGCAGTACTTCGCCCGCCTGATCGAACAGCAGGGCGGCGATATCGCCGGTATCCGCCTGTCGGCGGTACGCGCCGGCACGCCCAGCGCAGACGCCAAGCTCGAGTTCGTCGAGGCCGTGGATCTGCAGGGCGACGAGTGGGAGATCCAGTGCCAGGGTTTCATGCTGTATCTGGATGCCGCCGGTGCCGAGTACTTCACCGATGCCGAGGTCGAGTTCGTCAGCAGCGCCACCGGCGGCCAACTGACGATCCGCGCGCCGCGCATCAAGGGTGTGCCGCCGGGTGCTGAGGCCAGCCTGGTCGAGCGCGTGAAGCATGTGCTGGAGACCGAGATCAACCCGGGCGTGGCCAGCCACGGCGGCAAAGTGTCGCTGGAGGAGATCACCGCCGACGGCATCGTGGTGCTGCGCTTCGGCGGCGGCTGCCAGGGCTGCAAGCAGGTCGACTACACGCTGAAGAACGGCGTCGAAAAAACCCTGATGCAGCGCGTGCCGGAGATTCGTGCGGTGCGGGATGCTACGGATCATGCGAAGGGTGAGATGCCGTATTTCGCCTGAGGGTGGCGGGGCGGGACTCGGGATTCGGGATTCGAAGCGGGTGGCGTGTGAGGTTGCCGGCTGGCGGTGGCGTAGTTGGTCAGAGCGGACTTCTCGCGAGCTCGCATGCCCGTGATCCCGAATCTCCGCCACGCTAACCCCGATCCTCCGCCGCCGCCAGCTTCACCGGGTCGCTCAACTCAAGTGAGCGCAACAAGACCCCCGCCTGGGTGCGATTGCGTACGCCCAAGCGTTCGAAGATCGCGCTGACGTGGGCTTTCACCGTGCGTTCCTGGATGCCGAGGCTGTCGGCGATCTGCTTGTTCAGGCGGCCTAGCGCCAGCAGTTGCAGCACGCGGATCTGCTGTGGGGTCAGCCGGGCGAGCCGGCCGGCGATCTCGCGGTCTTCCTGGCGGGCGGGGTGGGCGTCGACACGGGCTTTGAGCGCGGGCGGCAGGTAGGTTTCGCCGGCCAGTACTGCATCCAGCGCCAGCCGGATGCCGGCCAGATCGAGGCTCTTGGGCACGTAGCCCGCCGCGCCGTAGGCGAGCGCGCGGCGGATCACCTCGGCGTCGTCCTGCGCCGAAACCATCAGCACCGGCACGCCCGGAAACTCGCCGCGCAGCGCGGCCAGCCCCATCAATCCCTGGCTGCCGGGCATGTGCAGGTCGAGCAGCAGCAGATCGATTTCCGGATGCGCGGCCAGTTGGGCGCGGGCGGTGTCGAGGCTGTCGGCCTCCAGCAGCAGCATCGAGGCATCCAGCCCGCGCACCGCCTGGGCAAGTGCTGCGCGGAACAGCGGGTGGTCGTCGGCGATCAGCAGGGTACTCATGCGCCGATGGTAGCGGCTGGGTTCGTCGGCGTCGGTAGGGCAAAGGTCCAGCCCCGGCTGGATGCTGCCCCAAACCGGGGAACGCGGCGGATGCCTGCACCAAACGGGGGCGAATTGCTGCTATGCGTTTTAGGTAATAAGTTTTTAGATCAGTTGTTTAGCCTGATCAGTGCTGCAAGGCGACATGTTGGCACGGGCTGTGCTCAGGCTTCCCCGGGGATTCATCAAGGGGAGCACCACATGCGCCAGCTGCAAGCAGGGGAACACACATGAAGCTGATCACCGCGATCATCCGACCGTTCAAGCTCGACGAGGTCCGCGAGGCGCTGTCGCAGGCGGGCGTGTCGGGTATCACCATTACTGAAGTCAAAGGCTTCGGGCGCCAGAAGGGCCACACCGAGCTGTATCGCGGCGCTGAATACGTCGTCGACTTCCTACCCAAGGTGAAGATCGAAACCGCCGTTGCTGACGACCGCGTGGACGTCGTGATCGAGGCGATCAGCCAAGTGGCCCGTACCGGCAAGACCGGTGACGGCAAGATTTTTGTCACCCCCATTGACCAGGTCATCCGCATCCGCACCGGCGAGTCCGGCGCGGACGCGGTTTGAGCGCAGGGAGCACACTGATGACCACGCTCAAATTGCTGGATCGACTGCGCGAACGCTCGCTGCAGATCTGCTTGGTTCTGCTGCTGGCCAGTTCCACCGGGCTGGCGCTGGCGCAGGACACCGCGCCGCCGGTCGAGGCGCCACCCGCGGCTGAGCCAGTCGCTGAAACGGCTGCCGAACCCGGTGCCGAACCTGCGCCTGCAGTCGCCGAAGCGGTGGCCGCACCTGCCGAAGCCGCGCCTGCTGTAGCCGAGCCGCCGGCCGAGGAAGCACCTGCACCCACCGTCGACAAGGGCGATGTCACCTGGATGATGGTATCGACCCTGCTGGTGGTGATGATGGCGGTGCCAGGCCTCGCCCTGTTCTACGGCGGCCTGGTGCGCTCCAAGAACATGCTGTCCGTGCTGATGCAGGTGCTGACGGTGTTCTCGCTGATCATCGTGCTGTGGGCGGTGTACGGCTACAGCTTGGCCTTTGTCGGCGGCAATGCCTGGATCGGTTCGACCGACGCGCTGTTCCTGAAGGGCATCACCACCGAGTCGCTCGCTGCGACCTTCACCGACGGGGTGATGATCCCCGAGCTGATCTTCGTCGCCTTCCAGTCGACCTTCGCGGGCCTCACCTGCGCGCTGATCGTTGGTGCATTTGCCGAGCGCATGAAGTTCTCAGCGGTGCTGATCTTCTCCGTGATCTGGTTCAGCCTCTGCTACCTCCCGATCGCGCACATGGTCTGGGCCGCTGGCGGCTACCTGTTCGAGAAAGGCGCGCTGGACTTCGCTGGCGGCACGGTGGTGCACATCAATGCCGGTGTGGCGGGCCTGGTCGCGGCGTACATGGTCGGCAAGCGCCTCGGTTATGGGCGTGAACAGCTGGCGCCGCACAATCTGGTGCTGACCATGGTCGGCGCCTCCCTGCTGTGGGTTGGCTGGTTCGGCTTCAATGCCGGCTCCAACCTCGAAGCCAACGGTGGCACTACGCTGGCCTTCATCAACACTTTGTTTGCCACGGCGGCGGCGGTGGTGGCCTGGTCGGCTGCTGAAGGCGTGCTGCGCGGCAAGGCCTCGGTGTTGGGCGGTGCATCTGGCGCGGTCGCCGGCCTGGTGGCCATCACCCCGGCCTGCGGAATGGTCGGCCCGATGGGCGCTATCGCGATCGGCGCGATCTCCGGCATCGTGTGTTTCTGGGGTGTCACTGGGTTGAAGCGCCTGCTGAAGGTCGATGACACCGCCGATGTGTTCGGTGTGCATGGCGTCGGCGGCATCGTTGGCGCGCTGCTGACCGGCGTGTTCGCGGCACCCAGCCTGGGCGGCGGCGGCGCTGAGGACTTCTCGATCGCAAGCCAGGTCGCGATCCAGGCCGAAGCGGTGGTGATCACCATCGTGTGGTCGGGCGTGGTGGCCTTTGTGGCGCTGTTCCTGATCCGGTTGGTGATCGGTCTGCGCGCCAGCGATGACGAGCAGCGCGAAGGTCTGGACCTCAGCTCGCACGGCGAGTCGGCCTACAACTGAAGCATCGCCGCCGCTCGCGTCGGGGGATGCGGACGGCGGAATTCTGGGGGTGGAAGTGAACGGCCACGGAGGGCCGACGCAACAAGGGCAATGAGCTCACTGGGCGCTCGTTGCCAGGTGCACGACTGTCGTTCGCGGGGGCTGCGGCAGTCGGGTCGGGAAGCGAAGCCGGTGCAAGCCGGTTTCGCTTCCTTTTTTCGATATGGGGTTGGCCAATACGTGCGTTGTCTGCGGGTGGCGCTGCGCCCGTTGATGCAAACGGCCCCATCTGCCCTGCGGTGTGCGTGCCCGGCGCTGGACCAAAGTACGATGGTCGGCATCGGTCGCAGCGAACAGCATCCCGGCATGCCCATTTTCCGAATCGCCAGCCTCGCGCTGGCCTGCCTGCTCGCCGCCTGCGCCGCGCGTCCACCCGCGACCACCGGAGAGAGCCCGATGCTGCGTTCCGACATTCGCGTCAGCGTGCACCGGCACGCTGATGACCTGCTCAGCGCGGGGCTGGGCCTTGAGGGCCTGCGCAGCCCACAGCCGCCGGTGCTGGCGGACCCGCAGGCGGCAACGACAGTCGAACTGCGCCGACGTGCGATCTGGGCCAACTGGCGCGGTATCGCTGATCTCGCCCCGGGCGGCGGATTCGGCGAGGTCTACGGCCGCATGCCGAGCGTGCCCGGGCGCGAGTTCCAGGCGTTGATGACGTTGCCGGGCGCACGCCATCCGCACCGCGTGCTGCTGCAGCTGCCCGACAGCTTTGATGCGCGTGCGCGCTGCCTCATCGTTACGGCCTCGTCGGGCTCGCGCGGCATCTACGGCGCGATCGCCTTGGCCGGTGGCTGGGGCCTGCCGCGCGGCTGTGCGGTGGCCTACACCGACAAGGCAGCCGGCACCGGCTGGTTCGACCTCGCCAGCGGCGACGGCGTGGCGCTTGATGGCAGCCTCAGCAGCGCGCCCGCCGAGTTCAGCGTAGAGCGAGTCGCCGCGGATCTGCCACTGGTGGCGATCAAGCACGCGCATTCAGGCGACCACGCCGAAGCCGACTGGGGCCGACATCTGCGCCAGGCCGCCGAGTTCGGCCTGCAGCAGCTGTCGGCGGCTTTGCCGGCGCAGGCGCCGTTCACCTTCGACAACACCCGCGTGATCGCGGTCGGTGTTTCCAACGGCGGCGCGGCGGTGCTGCGTGCGGCTGCCGATGAAGAGCCCTGGCTGGATGCGGCAATGGCATTGGCGCCGAACGTGCACGTGGCCGATGCCGGCAGGCCGGCCTTCGACTACGGCAGCGAGGCGGGTCTGTTGATGCCTTGCGCGCTGCTCGATGCGCGCTTCGATGCGACACCGTTTGCGCGCAGCGACGGGCAGCCCGCCCCGCTGTGGGAGCAGGCCTGCGACCTGGCTCATGCGCGCGGACTGCTGGCAGCGCCGACCCGGCAAGGCCAGATCGCCGAGGCCCTGCAGCGGCTGCAGGGCGGCGGCTGGACGCTGGATGCGCTGCAGGCCGGTGCACTCAGCGTCAGCTTCGAAATGTGGCGCTCGGTCGGTGCGATCTACGCCTCCGCCTATCTGCGTCGCGGCCCGCTGAACATGCCCTGCGGGTTCAGCACGGCCCTGGTCGACAGCGCTGGCCAGCCGCGCGCTGCCAGCCGCGTGGAGCGCGGCCTGTGGTGGAGCGATGGCTCGGGCATTCCGCCCTCGGCCGGCGTGCAATTGATCTCACCGCCGGAAGCCGATGCTGTGCCTGGTCTGGCCGGACTGCCTTGCCTGCGTGCGCTGTGGTCGGGTGATGACACCGATGCGCGAACGCTCAAATCCGCGATCGCCGAAACCCACGCCGGCCCACCGCGCGCTGGCCTGCCGCTGATCGTCGCCCACGGCCTCGACGACGGCCTGATCCCGGAAGCCTTCAGCAGCGCGGCCTACGTCGCCCAGGCCGAGGCTGCGGGTCGGCCACTGCGCTACTGGCAGCTGCCGCACGTGCAGCACTTCGACGGCTTCCTCGGCCTGCCGCCGCTGGCCGCCCGCTACCTGCCGCTGCTGCCCTATGGCTACCGCGCGCTGGACCTGCTGTGGGCGGATCTTGAGGCCGGCCGAACGCCGATCAATGAGCGCAAGCGCATTCAATCTCGCGCCCGCGGCGGTGATGCCGCGGGCGTCGCACCGCTGAGTGCAGAACACCTGGGTCTGCCGGGCGGTTGATGCCGCTCGCTTCGGCGGCCGCAGGCACGTCAATACAACCCGAAAGCGCCAACCCATCCGACATCGCCGCGCTTGCATGACAGCGCCGAACGGCGCGGCATGGAAGACCTTCACCTGTGTGGCGCCGCTGCGCTGCAGGCGCAGCGCTTGTGTGCCCGCCGCGACCGCCGATCCCGCTGCACGCCCGCTGTCCGCATTCTCTCTCCCCATCGCGCCAAGTCGCTGCACACCCCTGTGCTAGCATCCCGCGCACTCGCCAAAGCCCGTCCGCGCTGCCTGCGCAGGGCCTCGGCCACCTGTTCGCCTACAGAACCAGTGAGGGGCTCATGAGCGCCGCAACGCCGGATTTCGCGTCATTCGACCCTGCCCGCATCGCCGAGCAGGTCATGGGCTTCTGGGGTGGCCTGATGCGCCCGGCACCGCCGCCGCCGCCGTCGCCATTCGCAGCATTTCAGCAGATGTTCGGACAGCCGCCGGCACCGCAGATGCCGGGCATGGATCTGTTCGCTCAGGCGCAGAAGGCTTTTGGCCAGCTGCAGGCGGCGCTGATGCCGATGCTCGAAGGGCAGAAGCTCGACGCTGACGGCATCCTGCAGATGTGGCAGAAGACCTTCGGCGATGCGCCAATGCTGCCGCCCGCACTGATGTTGCCTTCGTTCATGGCGCCGCTTTCCGGCGGCGGCTCGCCGGCCTTCGCGGCTGAGCTGCGCGGCGCGCTGGGTTCGGCTCCGCTGGGCCTGATGCGCGAACACCAGGAGCGTCTGCAGGCCTACGCGCAAAGCCAGATCGACCTGCACAGCGCGATGGAGCGCTACACAACCCTGATGCAGAAAGTGCAGCGCGAGGGCATGGGCCGTTTCGAGGCCAAGCTGCGCGCGCACAGCGAGCCCGGCAAGCAGCTCGGTTCCGCGCGCGCCCTGTTCGATCTGTGGGTCGATGCGGCCGAGGAGGCCTTCGCCGAAGCCGCGCTCAGCGCCGAGTACCGGCACATCTACGGTGAGCTGGTGAACGCGCAGATGCGCCAGCGCCAGTGCGGTCAGGCGATCGTTGAAGAGCAGCTGAAATCGCTGGGCCTGCCCTCGCGCGGCGAGCTCGATTCCAGCCACAAGCGTGCCTACGAAATGCAGCGCGAGCTGCGCGCGCTGAAGAGCCGGCTGGCCGAGCTTGAGCTGGCACAGGCACAGGCATCTGGCGCATCGACTGCCGCCGTTGCGGCTCAGCGCCCGGAAGCTGCCCCGGCATCCGCATCAGCGCCCGCTGGCGCTGAGTTGGCCGCCAAGCCGGTAGCGAAGATCAAACCCGTACGCGTCACCTCCGCGCGCGCCCAACCGGTCGCTCCAGCGAAGCCGCTCGCCAAGGCCAAGGCCGCGGCTGTGACCAAGGCTGCGCCGGTCAGGCCCGAGGCCCCCGCGCCCGAATCGATCAAGCCTGAACTCACCAAGGCTGAAGTCACCAAGGCCGATGCCGCCAAGCCGCGCCCCGCCAAGTCATCGCCACGTTCCTCAACGAGTGCGGCCAAGTCGACCATGAAGTCGAGCACCCGCCGCAAATCGCTGCCGCCGCTGGCCGCCGTCACCCCCAAGGCGCCGCCCGCGCGCAGCCGCAAGGGAAGCTAAGTCATGTTCGATAACAAATTGCCCAACTTCCCGATGCCGACGATGATCGGCCCGCTCGACTTCAACCCCGCCAAACTCATGCAGGATTTCTACACCGCCCAGCAGAAGCTGCAGGCCGGTCTGGAAGCCCTGCAGAAGGTCGGCGATGTCGACTACGGCGCCACCCAGAAGGAGCTGGTCTGGCAGGACGGCCGCGTGCGCCTGTACCGCTACCGTGGCGAGCGTGCGCCCACCGCCAGCGTGCCGATCCTGATCTGCTACGCCCTGGTCAACCGCCCGTACATGGTCGACCTGCAGCACGATCGCTCGCTGGTGCGCCAGCTGCTGGCGCGTGGTGAGGACATCTACATCATCGACTGGGGCTACCCGGACCGCAGCCACCGCTACGAAACCCTCGACGACTACATCAACGGCTACCTGCACGCCTGTGTCACCGAGGTCTGCAGGCGCCACACGCTGGAGTCTATCAACCTGCTCGGCGTCTGCCAGGGCGGCGCGTTCTCGCTGTGCTACAGCGCCCTGCACCCCGAGCGCGTGCGCAACCTCATCACCATGGTCACCCCGGTGGATTTCCACACCCCGGACAACATGCTCAGCAGCTGGACCCGCAACCTGGATGTCGACCTGTTCGTCGACACCCTGGGCAACGTGCCGGCCGACCTGATGAACCTGTGCTACCTGACGCTCAAGCCCTACCGCCTGTTCCTGCAGAAATACGTCAGCTTCGTCGACGTGATGGACGACCCGGTGGAAGTCGAGAACTTCATGCGCATGGAGCGCTGGATCTTCGATTCGCCCGATCAGGTCGGCGAAGCCTTCCGCCAGTTCATCAAGGACTTCTACCAGGGCAACAAACTGATGCGCGGCGACCTGTTCATCGGCGAACAGCGCGTCGATCTGCGCAACCTGCGCTGCCCCATCCTCAACATCTACGCCGAGCAAGACCACCTGGTGCCGCCTGGCGCCTCCAAGGCGCTGAAGTCCGTCGCTGGCAGCACCGACTACACCGAACTCAGCTTCCGCGGCGGCCACATCGGCATCTATGTCTCCGGCCGGGCGCAGCGCGAGGTGCCGGGGGCGATTGAGGAGTGGTTGAGGAAGCGGTGATGGCAATGAAGCGACTTGCTAGGGCGCACGAGGTGATCTGATCCGAGCTCCTCTTGGAATGCCTTGTGCGTGCCGCTTGCTGACGCTTGAAAATGCATAGGCCTTGACGCGCTGGGTTCGCTCGACCGTGTTGCCGGGTAGCGATCGGTTCTTGCAGCAGGCGTCGAGTTGCGCCCTCCGATTCACCACGAGGATTCGACCGATGTCCAGGATTCGCCTGTTCGGTTTGATTGTTGGACTCGCCGCCTGCATGCCCGCACCAGCCTGCGAATGCGCTTTCGGGCCGCTTTCGCAGGACACCGTGGAGCATGCAGAGCAGGTATTTGTTTTCCAGCTGGTCGCCGCTGAGCACATCGATTCAGGCGAGCGTTCCCCTGGCGAGGTTGCAGCGACGATTCGAGTGATGGACGTCCTGCTTGGCGCCAAGCCGCCCACGAGAATGCGTTACTCGACGTTCTGGTGCTGCGGATCGAGCCTGCATCTTGGGCACTACTACGCCGCCATTCTGCCGAGCGCCGGCATTGACGATTTCTTCGGAACTGCCGGCAATCTGCTGCCGCTGGGAGAGTTCTTTGAACCCCAGAAGATCGAGCGCCTGCGCCGAGTCATCGATGGCCACGCCACCTTGGAAGCGTGCTTCGGAGAGTGGCCGTCGGCTCGTATCGACATCATCCCGCCTCCGCCACCCCCGCCGACATCGGGAGACGCGGGGACCTTGCCCGTGCCAGCAGAGCTGGATGCATGTTGAAGCACTGGTTGAGCGCACTGTTCGGCGCGCGTTCGGAGCAGTCCGGAGCAGAATCTCTCGACGCTGCGTTTCCGCCCGAAGTGCTGGTGATTCCGCATGACGATCATCACGGTCGTTTCGTGGGGAAACTGCCGAACGGCGAGGGCGTGTTCATCACCACGCCGTTTACCTGCGGGTCCAAGCCACAGGACTCGCGCGAGTTCCTGGCCCTGTACCGCTTCAGCTCCGCCGGTGACCTGCTGGAGGCGCGCATCGAGTCGCTGGGTAGCCGCGCGGATCTGGTCGGCGCCCGCAATGCTGCCGCCTTGCCTGGCAATGTCGCCGCCGATAATCCCACCGTGCAGTCGCGTATCGAGGTCTGGCTGCGACAACTGCCGGGGCTCGTGCTGGGCGACATCGTGGCGAAGCCGTTCCGCGTGCATCAACACGGCCTGGATTTCGGTCTGATTCCCGATTCGCAAGAAGACTGCGAAGCGGACGAAGCCTTCGATCCGGTCTACGTCACTCTGCTACCGGGCAACTACATGGCATTCATGGCGCCATGGGACGGCAGTTACGACACTTGATGGCGTCTTGGGGCGGTGCCGATCGGTGGCTGGATTCGAACCGGTTGGATGTCGGCGGCTTTCGATGCATGGCTGCGGACTGAAGCGAACAATCGAAAGCTCCTTGTCCGCAGGATCGGCGCTGCCCACGGCGCGTGGACAGGGCCGTATTCGTGGACATCGTGTACTGGGCGGCCTCCGCCAGCGCGAATCCGCGCTCCGCGGATGACTTCTGGGCAACTGATGAACCGGCAAGCCGAAGCTGTCTTTGGCGCCGGTCGCAGATCGCCAATCGAGCCGCGAAAACCGCACCGTGTACCCTCGCGGCCATGCATGTCCGAAACCTTCGCCTCGCCCTGCTGCTGCCCCTGGCCCTGCTCACCGCTTGTGCCACCCCACCCGCATCGCGGCAGCCACAGCGCAGCGCGGAGGAAGTGCGGGTGCAGCTGACCGACTTGCTGCCGGCGCGGCTGGATCAGCGCGAGGGCTGGGCGCGGGATATCGAGGCGGCGTTTACGCATTTGCAGCTGTTGCCCAGCACCGAGAACCTGTGCGCGGCGCTGGCGATGATCGAGCAGGAGACGGGGTATTCCGCCAATCCGACCGTGCCCAATCTGCCGCGGATCGCGCGTGGCGAGATCGAGCGCCGGGCGGCGCGGCTGAAGATTCCGAAGCTCGCGGTCTCGGCGGTGCTGCGCCTGCCTTCGGGCGATGGCCGCAACTTCGATCAGCGTCTGCAGGCGCTGCGCACCGAGAAGGACATGAGCGACCTGTTCGAGGAGTTGATCGCGCGGGTGCCGCTGGGGCAGACCCTGTTCGACTCCGCCAACCCGGTGCGTACCGGTGGATCGATGCAGGTGGCGATCGCGTTCGCCGAGGCGCATGCGCGCCGCCAGCCCTATCCGTACGGCGTTGAGCTGTCGATCCGCGACGAGGTGTTCAGCCGCCGCGGCGGTGTGTATTTCGGCATCGCCCATCTGCTGCAGTATCCGAACTCGTATTCGCGCCATATCTACCGCTACGCCGACTTCAATGCCGGCTGGTACGCCAGCCGCAACGCGGCCTTCCAGAACGCGGTGGCGCGCTTGAGCGGGGTGGATCTGGTGCCGGATGGCGATCTGCGTCTGCCGGATGCCGGCCTGCTCAATCGTCGGCCGAGCCAGACCCAGGCCGCGACCTTCGCGCTTGCCGATCGGCTGGGCCTGAGCGAGTCGCGCATCCGCCGCGATTTCGCGCGCGAGGATCGTTTCGACTTCGAACAGACCGACACCTGGCGCGCAGTGTTCGCGCAGGCCGATGCGGAGGCGGGCGCTGCGCTGCCGCGTGCGGTGATTCCGCGCATCACCCTGCAGAGCCCGAAGATCACCCGCACCCTCACCACCGAGTGGTTCGTCAATCGCGTGCAGACGCGCTATCAGCAGTGCATCAATCGGGCCTATCGCTGAGTGCGCTCGCAGCTGCGTCGGATCGTGATGGCTCGCAGCCGCAGCCGTACAAGATGCGCTGCTGCCATCGACGCTCGCGTGCCCATGACGGCGGCAGACGGCCGGCGCTGTCCGTGTCATCAGCGCGTTATCGGCTCCAGCCGCGGCAGCATCAGTTCGGCCAGCCACTGCATGAACACCTGCACCCGCCGCGGCAGGTGGCGGCGGTTGGCATAGACCAGCGAGACCGGCATCGGCGCGGCGATATGGGTCGGCAGGATCTCGATCAGTCGCCCGGCCGCCAGATGCTCGCTCACGCCTGCATATGGCACCTGGATGATGCCGAGGCCGGCAAGACAGGCGGACTCGTACGCGAAGGTGGCATTGACGGTCAGTGCGGCGGACATCATTCGCTCATGCACGCTGCCGTCTGCATCGACGTATTCGAAACCCTCGACCTGTCCACCCAGACTGGGCTGATAGTGGATCAGGCGGTGTGTCGCCAGATCCTCCAGCGTTTGCGGGACGCCATGAACGGCGAGGTAGGCGGGGCTGGCGCAGTTGACCATGCGGTACTGCCCCAGCGCGCGCGCGATCAGGCTGGGTTCGACCACGGCGCCGACCCGCAGCACGCAGTCGAAACCCTCGCGCACCAGGTCGACGCGGCGGTCGCTGGAAGAGAGCTCGATCTCCAGCGCCGGGTGCGCCCGCAGAAATTCAGGCAAGCGCGGCAGCACCACATCGCGCGCCACCGCCTGCGGCATGTCGACGCGCAGGCGGCCGCGCAGATCGGTGGGGTCGGCCTGGAACAGGCTCTGCAGTTCATCCATATCGGCCAGCAGGTCGCGGCTGCGCTCGTAGAAGATCTGGCCGTCCTGGGTGATCTGCACGCGGCGGGTGGTCCGGTGCAGCAGGCGGGTGCCGAGCCGGCTTTCCCACTGCTGCACTGCGGTCGAGACGCTGGCCTTGGGCAGGCCGAGCTGTTCGGCCGCAGCACTGAAGCTGGACAGCTCGGCCACGCGCACGAAGATGCGCATCGCTTCCAGTGAATTCATGGGGCGTGCGCTCCTATTGTCTGTTAGGCGCGAACAGTATGGCCGCGCATCGCTCGTTTATCGCGGCTTCCGACGCCAATAAAGTGCGTCAACGGCCACATCCCCCGGCTGCCCCAAGGAGAAACCCATGAACCGCAAGATCGCCCTGATTACCGGTGGCAGCCGTGGCCTCGGCCGCGATGCCGCGCTGAAGCTTGCCGCGCGCGGAGTGGATGTGATCCTCACCTACCGTAGCCAAGCCGCGGAGGCGCAGGCGGTGGTGGAGCAGGTGCAGGCGCTGGGCGGCCGCGCCCAGGCCTTGGCGCTGGATGCAGGCGACATCGGCAGTTTTCCCGCCTTCGTGGCGCGGGTGGGCGAGACGCTGCACACGCACTGGCAGCGCGGGCAGTTCAACTACCTGTTGAACAATGCCGGCATGGGCGAACACGCCAGTTTTGCCGACACCACCGAAGCGCAGTTCGATAGGCTTCTGAACGTGCACTTCAAGGGGGTGTTCTTTCTCACCCAGCAGCTGTTGCCCCTGATCGCCGACGGCGGACGCATTCTCAATGTCTCGTCGGGCCTGGCCCGGTTCTCGCTGCCCGGCTACGCCGCCTACGCGTCGATGAAAGGAGCGATTGAAGTCCTGACGCGCTACCTGGCGCTTGAACTCGGCCCACGCCGGATCGCGGTCAACGTGATTGCCCCGGGCGCGATCGAGACCGACTTCGGCGGCGGTGCGGTGCGCGACAACGCCCAGCTGAACGCCATGATCGCCGGCCAGACCGCGCTGGGCAGGGTCGGCCAGCCGGACGATATCGGCAAGGCCATGGCCCTGCTGTTGTCGGAGGATGCCGGCTGGATCAACGGCCAGCGGGTCGAAGTGGCGGGCGGTGTGCAGCTTTGATCGACGCAGCGCAAGCGCCGAGTCGCGCGCCTTGACTACGGCGCAGTTGAGGAACCACCGGAGCGCGCGCGGCCGCACGCCGCCGCGCCTGACTGCCCGCTAGCCGAGCTCAGCGCGGGCCTGCGCGGTATAGCCCACCAGCGCAGGAAAGAAGCGGGCGAAGCACGCCTCGGCCTGCACTTCATGCGTGCGCAGGATCGGCAGACAGGCACCAGTTGATCGCCGCGGCGCGACAGCCGGTGCGCGATGCGCTCGACGGCACGATCGACCGTTGCCCGCGCCCGGTAGCTGCCCAGCCAGTCGCCCGCCGTCATCAGTGGCGCGATCGTTCGCAGGCGGTCGGGCAAGTGGCTGGCGTGTTGCAGCAGTACGCGATAGGCGCGGCGGCTGAACTCATCCAGCGGCTGCGGGTGATGCGCGGGCCAGTCGCGCGCCAGCAGGTGGTCGAAGTAGACATCCAGCAGGATGCCGGCATAGCGACGTGGGCCCTGCGGAAACAGCGCCCTGATGGCGAGCACATCCGGGTGCGCATCGGTGTAGCTGTCGATGCGGCGGTGCTCCTGGATCTCGCGACGCACCGCCGGCGGATAGTCGCCCAGATTCGAGCCGCCGACGAAGTCGCCCAACATCGCGCCGAGCATGGCTTCGTCGCTGTGCTGGGCAAGATAGAGATGGGCGAGGTAGTTCATGGGCCGAAGTAGCGGTGCGGTCGGCTGGGCCGGTCAGCGGGGCTCAAAAGCTGATGAACAGGCCGCCGTTGACCGGCAGCATCGCGCCGGTGATGTAGCCCGAGCCCTCGGCCGCCAGAAAATCGACCACGCGGGCGATATCGATCGGTTGGGCGATCCGCCCGACCGGGATCTGTTCGAGGATCTTCTCGCGCATCGCGGCGGGAATGGTCTGCACCATCGGCGTATCGCAGTAGCCTGGCGCCACCGAGTTGACGGTGATGCCCTTGGCCGCCACTTCACGCGCCAGCGCCATGCTGAAGCCGTGCACGCCGGCCTTGGCGGCGGCGTAGTTGGTCTGGCCGAACTGGCCGGTCTGGCCGTTGATCGAGCTGATGTTGACGATGCGCCCATAGCCCTGGGCAATCATCGGTTCGATCGCCGGCTTGCACAGGTTGAACAGGCCGCCGAGGTTCACATCCAGCACGGCATCCCAGTGCGCGCGCTCCATTTTGCGCAGGGTGCTGTCGCGGGTGATGCCAGCGCTGTTGACCAGCACATCAAGCCGGCCGTGGCGGCTGACGATGTCGGCGACTGCCTGTGCGCAGGCGTCGGCATCGCCGACATCAAGGTCGATCGCCTCGGCCTCGATGAGGCCGGGCAGGGCGCGCAGTGCGGCGATGCGTTCATCGCTCGGTTTGAGATCGGCGGCGATCACGTGATGTCCGCTGGCGGCGAGTGACTGGCAGATGGCGGTGCCGATGCCGCCAAGGCCGCCGCTGACGAGGGCGATGCGCTGGGTCATTGAGTGTCCTCACCGCGTTCGCGGTGCTGGTGCGGCGCAGGCGCCGTGGTTGGGTTGAAACGCAGGCGGGCGGCCGAAGCCGCCCGCGTGGGTGTGTGACGATAGGCGTGCCGGCTGAAACTCAGCGCGTGCGGTTGCGATTCGGTGGGGTGCCTGCCGGTGTCTCAGCGGGTGCGTCGGGTTTCGGCTTGGCGGTGGGATCGATGCCGCCGGGACCGCCCAAGCCACCCAGGCCGCCGGGCTTGATGATGCCTTCCTGGAAATTCTTCCACATATCCAGATTGCGCTCGGTCAGCTGGTTCAGCATCGACCACGGCGTTTTGCCAAGCAGGTTGTTGAGCTGGCTGCGGAACTGGTGCTGCTGGTCCAGGAACAGCTGCATGCTGCGCTCCAGATAGCTGCCCATGAAACCCTGCAGGCTGTCGCCGTAGAAGCGGATCACCTGGCTCAGCAGCTGGGTGCTGAACATCGGGTTTCCCTTCTCCTCGTGCTCGGAGATGATCTGCAGCAGTACCGAGCGCGACAGGTCATCGCCGGTCTTGGCATCGCGCACTTCGACTTCTTCGCCGTCCACGATCAGCTGGCGCACGTCTTCCAGGGTGATGTAACTCGAAATCTCGGTGTCGTAGAGGCGACGGTTCGGATACTTCTTGATGACCCGGGGCTTGGGCATGGGCGTCGATGCTCTGTCGTTGTGCGTCAGCCGTGCGGCTGCTCCGGTTCGAGGAGCTGCACCGCCACGGAACGGTGGAGGATGGCATGCGCCCTTCCTGGGCTATCCGGGGCGATGGTCACGGAATGCGGCATGGGCGAAAGTGCCGCCCAAGCCGCGCTGACCTGATCCGGATGCATCGTGCGCTACGACCGGTGCGACCCGTGAGGGTCGCCGCCGGTCGATAGTTTCACATGTTACCAGCCCATGTGGTGGCCGCCGTTGATGTCGAGATTGGAGCCGGTGATCCAAGCGGCCTCCTCCGACACCAGAAACGCCACCGCGTAGGCGATTTCTTCCGGCTTGCCGAGGCGGCCGGTAGGGATGTCGGCGACGATCTTGGCGCGCACCTCCTCCGGCACGGCCATCACCATGTCGGTGGCGACATAGCCCGGCGACACGGTGTTGACGGTGACCCCCAGCTTGGCGTTTTCACGCGCCAGCGAAATCGTGAAGCCGTGCATGCCGGCCTTGGCCGCGGCGTAGTTGGCCTGGCCGTACTGACCTTTGAGACCGTTGATCGAGCTGATCTGGACGATGCGGCCCCACTTGCGGTCGCGCATGCCGTCGATCACCGGCCGGGTCATGTTGAAGCACGAGTTCAGATTGGTATTGATGACGTCATGCCACTGTTCGGCGCTCATCCGATGGAAGGTGCCATCGCGGGTGATACCGGCGTTGTTGATCAGCACCTCGATGGGCCCGAGTGCGCCGGCCACTGCCTGGGCGATGCCGGCGCCGCCCTCTGGGCTGCCGATGTCACCGGGCACGATCGCGATGTCGAAACCCTCGGCCTTGAGCGCGGCCTGCCACTCGCGGGCCTTGGCCTCGTTGCGGTAGTTGGTCGCGACCTTGTGGCCCGCCTGGGCCAGGCGCTTGCAGATCGCCGTGCCGATTCCGCCCGTACCGCCCGTTACCAGCGCAACGCGTGCTGTCATTTTCCTCTCCCGTGGTGTCCGGCGGATTTTTGGTTTGGGTGCAGCGCCGCACGCGTGCCGATACCGCGCCAGCCGCCCGAGTTTACATGCGCGAAACTGCAGTGGATTGACCGTCGGCAATTCGCGCCGAACTCGGAATCAGCTGGCGCTCGAAGCGTGCTGTCGCGATGCGCAGCAGTTGTTCAGGCGCATGCGCGTGGACCAGCGCCGTCGGATCCTGACCCAAGGTCGCCCAGCACCAGCGCAGCGCAGGCAGGGGATCGGCGGCATCGACCGCTAGCGCTTGCAGTGACTTCGACAGTTTGGCGCCATCGCTGCCGACCACCAGCGGCAGATGCGCATAGCGCGGCGTGGGCAGGCCTAGCGCGTGCTGCAGCAGGATTTGCCGCGGCGTCGAGTCGAGCAGATCGGCGCCGCGCACCACTTCGGTCACGCCTTGGGCTGCATCGTCGACCACCACCGCCAATTGATAGGCCCACAGCCCGTCGGCGCGTTTGAGCACGAAATCGCCGCAGACCGCAGCGGCCGCCTGCTCGAAACGCCCCTGGATGGCATCGTCAAATGCGATCCGGCTGGACGCGCCATCGGCTACCCGCAGCCTGATCGCTGGCGCGTGCCCAGACGGCCGCGCTACGCAGGCTCGATGGATCCCGCCGCTGTCGGCGAGATCGCTGCGGCTGCAGCGGCACTCGAAGGCGCGGCCCTGATCAAGCAGCTGATCGACCGCGGCCTGATAGTGCGCGCTGCGCGCGTGCTGGTAGCTGATTTCGGCGTCAGGGTGAAGGCCGTGTGCACGCAGGCAGGCGATCTGCGCGGCGGCCGCACCCGGCACTTCGCGTGGCGGGTCGATGTCCTCGATCCGCAGCAGCCAGCGGCCGTTTTCGGCCCGCGCCATCAGCCAGCTGCCGAAGGCGGCCAGCAACGAGCCGAGGTGCAGCGGGCCGGTTGGCGACGGCGCGAAGCGGCCGATATAGGTTGAATCTTCGCGCGGGCTGAAGCTTGAAATCGTCGCCGCCTCCCCCATCACTTGCACCAACCCGCGCGCGCGGGCCTCCCGTTCCAAACCGAGGTGTCATCCATGAAGCGTATCGCCCTGTTCCTGGCGACCAACATCGCGGTGCTGTTGGTCGCTGGCATCGTACTCAATCTGCTCGGCATCGATGCTCAAATGGCGGCGCGTGGCCAGAGCCTGCCGGGTCTGCTCGTGTTCGCCGCCGTGGTCGGTTTTGCCGGTTCATTCATCTCCCTGGCGATGTCGAAATGGGTTGCCAAGCGCAGCACCGGCGCGGTGGTGATCGAGCAGCCGCGCAACGAAATGGAAGCTTGGCTGCTGGCGACGGTAAAGCGTCAGGCCGAACAGGCCGGGATCAAGACGCCCGAGGTGGCCGTGTACGAGGCGCCGGAGATCAATGCCTTCGCCACCGGCCCCAGCCGCAACAACTCGCTGGTGGCGGTTTCCACCGGATTGCTGCGCGGGATGAGCCGCGATGAGGCCGAGGCTGTGCTCGCGCACGAGGTCGCCCACGTGGCCAATGGCGATATGGTCACCATGGCCCTGCTGCAGGGCGTGCTGAACACCTTCGTGATCGTGCTGTCGCGGCTGATCGGTCGCTTCGTCGACCAGGTGGTGTTCCGCAACGAGCGCGAGGGCGGGATCGGCTTCATCGTGGTCAGCCTGGTCGCGCAGGTGGTACTGGGTGTGCTGGCCTCGATGATCGCGATGGCGTTCTCGCGTCACCGCGAGTTCCGCGCCGACGAGGGCGGCGCCAAGCTGGCCGGGCGGCAGAAGATGATCGCCGCGCTGGAGCGTCTGCAGTCGCAGCACGGTGAGAACACGCTGCCGAAGGAAGTCGCCGCGTTCGGTATCTCCGGCCACATGGCGGCGGGTTTCCAGCGCCTGTTCATGAGCCATCCGCCGCTGCCTGAGCGCATCGAGGCGCTGCGTCGCGGAGTCTGATCGAGCGGCGCGAATTCAGACCTGAACTGGGCGCGAGGTCTGCTGCCTGAAAAGCACAAGGCCCGGAGCGATCCGGGCCTTGTGCGTTTGTCGGTCGAGGTCGAATCAGCCGCCGAAGTCGTAGTTCATGTCCGGGCTGGGCGGGGCGAGGAAATTGCCCTGCACGTAGTGCACCGAACTGGTGAACAGCACGGTCATGGTGGCGGCGTCCTGCACGAACTCGGCAATGGCTGTTTTGCCGAGATCGGTCGCGCGACTGGCCAGCTCACGCACCTTGGCCTGGTGCTCGCTGTTGCGGCCCAGGTCTTCGGTCAGGCTGCGGTCGAGCTTGAGCATGCTGGGGTCGAGGTGCTTGAGCACGTCGAGCGAGTGGGTGCTGGCGCCGAACTGCTCCAGACACAGGCCGCAGCCCATCTTGGCGACCGCGCGCTGGAACTCCTTGGCGCCTTTGAGATAGGTCATGACCCGGGTTTCAGGCACACCGAACACCAGCTGTTCGCCGCGCACGCCGGTCTGCTTCAGCAAGTTGGCGATCCAACCCGGCAGGTTCGGGTCCTGCATGCTTTGCGGGGTCAGTTTCACCAGCAGGCGACGCTCGTTGTCACCCTTGGATTTCGACAGCACGGCGATCGCGTGCGAGAGCACCCAGCGATCGACTTTCTCGATCAGGCCGTGCTCTTCGGCGATCGGCAGAAACGCCAGCGGCGGCGCGATCTCGCCGTCGCCAACCTTCATCCGCAGCAGGGTTTCGTAGAACTCGGTCGGGTCGCCCTGCAGGCTGATGATCGGCTGGAAGTAGAGGATGAAATCGCCGGACTTCAAGGCCTGCTGGATGCGCGCCACCCAACTGCGTACGCGCTCTTCTTCGGCGCGGTCGCGGGCGGCGGGGTCGAACAGCGACAGTCGGTTGCCGCCTTCGCTGATCGCTGCCTGAAGGCACTGCCCGGCCTTGCCCAGCACCTGCTGCGTGGGGCCGGATTTCTCGCTCATCTGCACGCCGCCGACGCTGACCGTCAGCGAAGCCGAGCGGCTGCCGATTTCGAGAATGTGGCCTTCGAACGCGATGCGGATACGGTCGGAAGTGTCGCGCGTGCTGGCATGGCTGCTGTTGCGGCAGAGCAGGCCAAAAGTGTGGTCGGCAAAGCGCGCCAGCAGCACCTCTTCACCGAGGGTATGACGCAGCAGGTTGCCGGCATCCTGCAGCAAGTGGTCGGCGTGGCCCAGGCCGATATCGTTCAGCAGGTTGCTGAAGTTGTCGACTTCGACCAGCAGCACGGCCTGATCCTTGACCCCGTTCTCGGCGCGCGCGGCAGCGTTCTCAAGCTCCGCGAGAAACACCTGGCGGTTGAGCAGGCCGGTGACCGGGTCGCGTTCGCGCAGGGTCTGCAGCTCTTCAGTGTCGACGAACTGCTTGCGGAACACGATCTGCAGGCAGGGCTCGCCCTCATAGCTGGCGCGGGCGAACTCCATCACCGCATCGAAATCGATGCCGTCGGCGCGTACGGCTTTCAGCTCCAGCTTCTCGGGCGGCGGCTCGCCTTTCGACAGGCGCTTCAGCAGCCCCTTGAACTCGGCGGCGTGGCTGGGCGCGATCAGGTCGAGCAGGGGCATGCCCTCCACGTCCTCGAACTCGGTGTAGCCGAACATCTCGAGGTAGGCATGGTTGGCGCGGATGTGCATGCCCTCGTGGGCATAGGCGATCGGATCACGCGAGGAATCGATCAAGGCGTCGCAGCGGCGCGCGGTTTCGCGCAGCGCGTCTTCGAGGCGCTGCTTGCTGCGCCGCGCTTCGGTCGACTGGTAAGCGTTGCGCAGTGTTGCCAGCACCTGTTCCGGTCGCTGCCGCATCACCACCTGAAAGGCGCCCAGCGCATTGGCGCCGACCAGGGTTTCATCGTCGACGCGCCCGCAGCTGGCGATGAACCCGACCGGCTCGTTGCTGCGCCTGACGGCCTCCGCCACCTTGTCAAAACCGATCTGTTTGCCACCCCAGGCGGCGATCACCAGATCGACCGGGTGCTTGGCGAGCTGTTCGTTGAGTTCCTGTTCTGTTGCCGGCCGCACAGTGCGGACGGCGATGCCGCCATTGCGCAGTGCGCTGATGATGGCTTCGGCGTCTTCGAGGGTGTCCTCGATCTGCAGCAGCCGAATCACGATTTCCTGCTTGGCCATCGAACTCCCTTGAAACTGCGATTGCGGACTGTCGTGCAGCGTGTGCTGTACGCCAGCACCGGACCCGCCCCCCAACGGACTCCCGAGTGCTTGAATTTCGTGGTGCGGGAGCGTGCGGCTCCCTGCTACCGACGCCCTGCTGCAAACTGCCGCAGGTCGCCCCGTTGCTGCCGCTGATGCAGCTGGCGCGCGGCTTGCGAGTGTCGCGGAAAGCCTGTGAACAGGCAAACATTGCGCGCCGCAGCGCCTGAGCTTGCAAGCTGCGTCACGTTTCCGGCGTGAGCGCCAACGGCAGTTTGCTGGCGGCGCCCGCGGCTTCACGAACCAGCTTGGGCACCAGGTAACCCGGCAGCCGCGCGCGCAGTTCCGATTCGATCTGCAAGGCGTGGGCCAGATCGACCTCGAAATGTGCCGCGCCCTGCACCCGATCCAGCTGATGCAGGTAGTAGGGCAGGGCGCCGGCAGCGAAGCTGGCCTCGGCCAGATCGACCTGGGCTTGGGTGCTGTCATTGATGCCGCGCAGCAGCACCGCCTGGTTCAGCACAGTGGCGCCGGCGCTGCGCAGGCCACTCAGGGCCTCAGTGACGCTGGCATCGAACTCCTGCGCATGGTTGGCATGAATCACCACCACCTTCTGCAGCGGCAGGTTCGACAACCACTGCACAAACTCGGCGTCGACGCGTTCGGGCAGCACCACCGGCAATCGCGTATGGATGCGCAGCCGACGCACTTGCGGGCGAGCCAGAAGCCGCTGGCCGAGTTCGGCGAGTTTCGCGGTGGACAGCGACAGCGGATCGCCGCCGCTCAGGATCACCTCGTCGACGCTCGCATCGGCGTCGATGGCCTCAAGCGCGGCCGACCATGCGTTCGCTGCCGCGCTGTCTTCGGCATACGGGTAATGACGGCGGAAGCAGTAGCGGCAGTGCACCGCACAGCTGCCGGTGGCCACCAGCAAGGCGCGGCCCTGGTACTTCTGCAGCACGCCGCGGCCGCTGCGGGCGGCGGCATCGCCGACGGCATCGACGCCGAAACCCTCGACCACGGCGGTTTCAGCCTGCAGCGGCAGCACCTGCCGCAGCAGGGGATCTTCAGCATCGCCGGGACGCATCCGGGCGATGAATCCGCGCGGTACGCGCAGCGGAAAGCCGGCGGCGTCGGCCGGCAGCTGCGCGCTCAAGGCTTCAAGGCCGAGCAGACGCAGCAGCTCGTGCGGGTCGGTCACGGCCCCGCGCCACAGCGTCCGCCAGTCGCCACGGGAGTCCACGCTGGCGGCGGGCTGCGCGATTCGCGGGTTTGCGCTTATCATTTCGCCTCTTTTGTCCGGCCGTTTGCCGGCGATGACCTAACAACCGAACAGTGTAGCCGCAGCCTGCGGCTCGAACCTCTGGAGCACGCATGGCCACCTTTGGTCTGAACGACGTCAAAAATGGACTCAAGATCATCTTCGATGGCGACCCCTATGTCATCGTCGAAGCCGAGTTCATCAAGCCCGGCAAGGGCCAGGCCTTCACCCGCATCCGTGTGCGCAACCTGAAGAACGGCCGCACCACCGAGAAGACCATCAAGGCCAACGAAACCGTTGAAGGCGCCGACGTGGTCGATACCGACATGCAGTACCTCTACAGCGACGGCGAGTTCTGGAACTTCATGCAGCTCGACAGCTTCGAGCAGTTCACCGCCGATGCGGCCATCGTTGGCGACGCTGCGAAGTGGCTGAAGGGCGAGGAGATGTGCGTGGTGACGCTGTGGAACGGCGCGCCGCTGGCGGTGGCGCCGCCGAACTTCGTCGAACTGCAGATCGTTGAAACCGACCCGGGCATGCGCGGCGATACGGCCTCGGGCGGCGGCAAGCCGGCCAAGCTCGAAACCGGCGCGGTGGTGCGGGTGCCGCTGTTCATCGAAAACGGTGAGCTGATTCGCTGCGATACCCGAAGCGGCGAGTACGTCAGCCGCGTCAAGTAAGTCTTCGCGACCCGGCCCAGCGCCGGGTCGCTGCTATTGGATGGCCGCGAAGGAGTTGTGATGCGTGAGATCGACCTGTTGATCGAAGCCGGCTGGGTCGTGCCGGTGGAGCCGCATGCGCAGGTGCTGTTGGACCATGCGGTGGCGATCGACGGCGGGCGCATCGTGGAACTGCTGCCGATCGCCGAGGCGCGTCTGCGCTACGCCCCGCGTGAGCGCGTCTGTCGCCCAAAGGGTGCGCTGCTGCCGGGTCTGGTCAACGTGCATACGCACAACCCGATGACCCTGATGCGCGGCTTGGCTGACGACCTGCCCTTGATGACGTGGCTGAATGAACACGTCTGGCCGGTCGAGGGCGCGGTGATGGGGCGCGAGTTCGTCGGATGTGGCGTCGAGCTGGCCGTGGTCGAGATGCTGCGCGGCGGCACCACCACCTGCAACGAGAACTACTTCTTCCCCGACGCAGCCGCTGCGACCTATCGGCGCATGGGCTTCCGCGCCACTGTCGGCCTGCCGGTGATCGACTTTCCGACGGCCTGGGCGAAGAACGACGACGAGTATTTCGACCGCGCGCTGGAGCTGCATGACGCCTTGCGCGGCGATGCGTTGATCAGCACGGCCTTCGTGCCGCATGCGCCGTATACGGTCAAGGATTCCAGCTTCGAGCGCATCCGCCTGCTGGCCGACCAGATGGGCCTGGTGGTCCACTGCCATGTGCACGAGACCGCGCAGGAAATCGAAGACTCGCTGAAGCAGTACGGTCAGCGCCCGCTGGCGCGGCTGCAGCGCCTGGGCCTTGTGAACTCGCAGCTGCTGGCGATCCACATGACCCAGCTCACGCCTGCCGAGATCGAGCTGTGTGCGGCCAACGGGGTGTCGATCGGCCACTGCCCGGAGTCGAATCTCAAACTGGCCTCGGGCTTCTGTCCGATCGAGGCCCTGCGTCGTGCTGGCGCCAACATCGCGTTGGGCACCGACGGCTGCGCGTCCAACAACGATCTCGACATGTTCGGCGAGATGCGCACCGCCGCTCTGCTCGCCAAGGGCGTGGCGATGGACGCAGCCGCGCTGGACGCGCCGAATGCGCTGCGCATGGCCACGCTCGGCAGCGCCCGCGCGATGGGTCTGGAAGACACGATCGGCTCGATCGAGCCGGGCAAGGCGGCCGACCTGATCGTGGTCGATCTCGATCAGCCGGAGTCGCAGCCGTTCTACAACCTGATCTCGCAGCTGGTCTACGCCGGTGCGCGCCAGCAGGTCAGCGACGTGTGGATCCAGGGCCGTCGCCGCCTGGCCGAGCGTCAGCTGGTCGATGTCGACCTTGTGGGTTTGATGGCGCGGGTCGACGAATGGCGCCAGCGCATCGCGGCGATTCCGCGTTCCCACTGACAGGCCCAGGCGCATGAACTTCCCCACCGCCGCCGCGAATGTGGCACCCCGTGTCAATGCCGACCCCGCCGAGCTCGCGCGCTTCGGCCAGCTCGCCGCGCGCTGGTGGGATCCGAACGGCGAGGCGCGACCGCTGCATGACCTGAATCCGGCGCGGCTGCGCTACGTCGCCGAGCGTGCGCCGCTGCGGGGCGCGCTCGCGCTCGATGTCGGCTGCGGCGGCGGGCTGCTGTCGGAGGCGCTGGCCGCTGCCGGCGCTGAGGTCACTGCGCTGGATCTGTCGCCCGAAGTGCTGGAGGCGGCACGGCTGCACCTGTACGAATCCGGGCTGAAGGTCGACTATCGGGAGCAGTCGGTCGAGTCGCTGGCCGAGGCTGCGCCCGAGCGCTTCGACGTCATCACCTGCATGGAAATGCTCGAGCACGTGCCGGATCCGGCATCGGTGATCGAGGCCTGCGCGCGACTGCTGAAACCCGGCGGGCGTCTGTTCCTGTCCACACTCAATCGCACGCCTGCCGCATTCGGTCTGGCCATCGTAGGCGCTGAATACGTGATGCGTCTGCTGCCGCGCGGCACCCATCGCTATGCGCAGTTCATCCGGCCCTCCGAGCTGGCCGGCGCGATCCGCGCCGCCGGGCTTGAACTCGAAGATGTCAGCGGCCTGCACTACAACCCGTTGACCCGCTCGGCGACCGTCGGCGGGCACACCCAGGTCAACTACCTCGCCTGCGCGCGCAAGCCGGAGGCCGTCCGTGGCTGAGCGTGGGGCGGTGCTGTTCGATCTGGACGGCACCCTGGTCGACAGCGCGGCCGATCTGCTGCATGCCGCCAACGCGCTGCGCGCGCGGCGCGGGCTGGATGACTTTGCGATGCCAGCGTTTCGGCCCTTCGTCTCGCGAGGCGCGCGGGCCATGCTGGGCGCGGCGATTCCTGGCTTCGATGCGCAGGACGAGGGCACGCTCGGCGAGTTCCTGCAGCTGTACGCCAGCGCGGTGGCTGCGCATTCGCGCCTGTTCCCCGGCGTGGCCGAGATGCTGGACGCGATCGAGGCGCGTGGGCTGCGCTGGGGCATCGTTACCAACAAGGCGGAAGGGCTGGCACGGCCGCTGTGCGCGGCGCTCGGATTGCTGGAGCGCAGCGGCGTACTGATCGGCGGCGACACCCTGGCTGAGCGCAAGCCGCATCCGCTGCCGCTGCTGGAGGCCTGTCGCCGGATCGACGCCACCCCCGCGCTCAGCCTGTACCTGGGCGACGACCCGCGCGATATCGAATCCGCCCACGCCGCCGGCCTGCGCGGCATCGCGGTTGATTGGGGCTACTTCGATCCAGCCCACCCGCCCAGCGCATGGGGCGCCCAGCGCGTGCTGTCGGCGCCTGCGCAGCTGCTGGACGAAGCCCTGCTGCGGGCGGAGCGCCACGGGTGAGTGCGGAAAGTGTCGATGCGCAGCTGCAGAAGCTGCATGCGCGCCGGCCTGAACTGGCCCTGCAGGCGATCTTTCTGCCGGCCGCCGAACGCAGTCGGATCGCGCTGTGGTATGCGCTGCAGGACGAGATCGAGGAAGCCTGCTTCGAGCTGTCCGAGCCCTTCATCGCCCAGACCAAGCTGGCCTGGTGGGCCGACGAGCTGACGCGCGGCGTGGCCGGCCAGGGCCGCCATCCGCTGGTACAGGCGCTGTTCGATCATCCTTCCGCTGAGATGGACGAGGCCGCGCTTTGGCGCGGCCTGGCCGAGGCCGGCGTGCAGCTGGTCGAGCGTGATCTGGCGCCTTCCGATATCGATGCCGGATTGGCTGTGCTCCGGCCGATGGCCGCGGCCATCGATGCGCTGGAGCGCCGAATGTTCGGCGGCGAACCGGCTGCTGCGCAGATCGCTGGCGATCTGCTGCTGCGGCGGATGCTGCGCGCGCAGGCCGGGTTTCATGCTCAGGCGCGGCTGCCGCGCAATCTGCTGGCCCGCCACGGCTTGGCCCCTGCGCATCTTGCCCATCCCGAGCACGCCGCTGCGCGCGCGGCCTTCGTTCGCGATTTCGCGCTGGCGCTTACGCAGCAGCTGCCGCCCGCGCCGGCCCGGCTGGCGCGTCCGCGGGCGCTGCAGGTGGCGGTCGCGCGCTGGCGGCTGGATCGACTGCAGGGCGGCGATGCACAGCCGCAGCCGCGCGGTGTCCGTCTGCTGCTGAGCCTGTGGGCTGCGGCGCGGCGCAGCGCGGCGATGCCGACGTTTGCGCGCGACTGAATCGGCCCGGGCGCGCAACGGAGTGTCCTTGTGCATGCATCGGCCGCTCAGCCCGGCTCGGCTATAGTCGCCCACCTCAGCCGCCGCCTGGCTTGACATCAAGGCGACACCTCCCCACCTAAGGTGCCGTGGAAATCCCGATGACCCATTACGAGGAGACCGGCGTGTCCCCACCGATTGCTGAAAACGTCGTGCGTGCGATGCCTGACATCGCCTCCGAGGCCAAACCCGCGGTCGCCGGCGTGCTGGACTGGGTGGGCATGGGCCACATCGAAGTGCCCGTGAGTATCGCCAGTGCCGACGGCGCCACCGTCACCAGCGGCGCGCGCGTCACCGCCTACGTCAACCTGAAACGCCCCGAAGTGCGCGGCATCCACATGTCGCGGCTGTATCTGCATGTCGACAAATCGCTGTCGAACGAGACGCTGTCGCCGACCACGCTGCGGCGTCTGCTGAAAGACTTCCTGGAGTCGCACGCCGATCTGTCCGACCGCGCCCTGGTGCGCGTCGAGTTCGAGCACCTGGTGCGGCGGCGTGCGCTCAAGAGTGACAACAGCGGCTGGAAGAGCTACCCGACCGTCATCACCGGGCTGATGGAGCACGGCCAGTTCCAGGTCGAGCTGTCGGTGCAGATTCCGTACTCCAGCACCTGTCCGTGTTCGGCGGCGCTGGCGCGGCAGCTGATCCAGGAGCAGTTCCAGACCGACTTCCCGGCCAGCGATTCATTTGATCGCGACGCCGTGCTCGCATGGCTCGGTACGGAAAAAGGAATCCGCGCCACACCGCACAGCCAGCGCTCAAGCGCCGAGGTGCGGGTGCGCCTGCTGCCTTCGTTCGCCAACTTCCCGATCATCGACGTGATCGACCGCATCGAGAACGCGCTGAAAACGCCAGTGCAGTCGGCGGTGAAGCGAGAGGACGAACAGGCTTTTGCACTGCTGAACGGCGAGAACCTGATGTTCTGCGAAGACGCCGCCCGGCGCATGCAGTCGGCGCTGAATGAGGACGAGCGCATTGCCGACTTCTGGCTGCGCGCCTCGCACTACGAAAGCCTGCACCCGCACAACGCGGTAGCGGTGGCGGTGAAAGGCGTGGCCGGTGGCTACAGCAATGGCCTCGACTGGATCGCTCCGCTCTCCAACCATCGCTGAGCACGGCATCGACGGTTTCGACCAATGAAAAACCCCGGCTCAGGCCGGGGTTTTTCGTGGGTGATAGCTGCTCGGTTACCAGAACGGGCGATAGCCCCACCACGGGGCAAAGGCGGGTGAGCGGTAGGGGAAGGCGTAGCGCGGGTCAGGCACGTTGGCCGGTTCGGGCCACAGATACACGACATCGGCTGCGAGCTTGGGGTAGCGATAGCTGAAAGCACCGATCTGGCGCTCCTCGAACCCCTCGACCCGACCCGTGAAGGTGACATCGCGGCCTTCTGCGAACAGGGCTGGATCGTAGAATCCGCCGCGGCAAGCGATGAAGCGGCCATCGGTGGTTTCGCGCTTGATGATCGGTTTGCCGCCGGCGGACAGCGGGCGCGACAGCACCACGAAGCAGGTGCGGGTCGGATCCGGCTCGACAGCAATCAAGCTGCCGCCCCAGCGCACGCTGGCATTGGCAGAGCCTTGCTCGCGCGCCTGGTCGGGGCTTTGCGCGGAAAACTCACCGCGGATCGGTGCGGGGCCGGTCGCGCAGGCACCGAGGCCAAGCGCGAGCAGGGTGGGGAACAACAGTGGCATGCGCATGGGAACCTCCGTTCGACGATGGAATCAAGTGTGCGCCTGCGGGCGCGGAGAGATGTGTTCGCGGACACGACGACTGCGCGGGCGGAAGCGCTGCAGGCGAAGAATCAAGGTCGCCCGCGCGCTCGTGTCAGCGTTGGCAGCGTAGCGCTGCTGCGCGTAATCGCTGCTGAGTTCGCGCAAGCGCTCGGCGTCGTCGGGCAACAGCGCCGCAGCGCGCTCGGCAAACGCAAGCACCGGCTCGTGCAGAGCGCGCCGCACGCCGCGACGCGCCAGCCTCCCGCAGAGCTTCAGATAGGCGGCGACCAGCGGATCTGTCTGGGTCCGTCCGCCGCGCATCACCAGCCACAAGGTCAGACCGAGCGCCAGCCCGAAACCGCCGATCAGGGCCAGCCCGACTTCACGCCAGTCCGAGCCATCGATGCCGAACGACAGCAGCAGGCTGCGCTGGCGCGCGGAGTTGAAGCCCAGCACGACCGTGTTCCAGCCATGCCGCACCCAGTCGGCGACATCAAGCAGCGGGCCGAAGGCCTGGAAAAACGCGCCGCGCCGCGACTCCGCGCTGTCACCGCCGCTGCGGATGCGCTCAGGCGCCACGGCGGCCGTGGGATCGATCCGTACCCAGCCTCGGTCCTCCAGCCAGACCTCACTCCAGGCGTGGGCATCCGACTGCCGAACCACCACGTAATCGCCGATCGGATTGTAGAAACCGCCCTGGTAGCCGGTGACCACACGTGCAGGAATCCCGGCCATCCGCATCATCACAGTGAAGGCCGAGGAGAAATGCTCGCAGTAGCCCTCGCGGGTGTTGAACAGGAAGTCGTCGATGCTGTCGCGACCCAGCGGCGGCGGCGTCAGCGAATAGGTGAACTCGCGATTGAACAGCTGCAGCGCAGCGCGGATCTGGCCGTCTGCATCCAGGCCCTGCTGACGCCAGCCTTCGACCAGGGCGCGGGCGCGCGGGTTGAACCCCTGCGGCAGAGCCAGCAGACGCTGGCGGAAACTGAGCGGCAAGTCGGCCTCGAACACCGCGCCGAGCGCCGATACCAGCGGATGTCGGCTGACCTCGGCCAAGGGCTTGGCGCTCAGCACACTTCGGTCCTGGCTCAGCCGCAGTTCGTGGACGCCCGGTGCCTCATTGGCGGGCGCCATTGGCACATCGAGCGCAAGCACCCAGCGCCGATCGGTAGGTTCCTGGATCAGCTCGTACTGCAGCGTCCTGCCGCTCAGCTGCAGCGCTGCCGGTTCGAGGTGGCGGATCCACGACACCAGGGTCCAGCTGCGGCCGTCGAACTCGCTCAGCACCGGTCCGCGCCAGAACAGCTCGCTGTCGTCCGGTCGCGGTCCGCTGAACTGCACACGCAGGATCGGGCTGTCGTCGATGAACAGCGCCGAGATATCGCCCGGCGACATGCTTTCGCTCAAGCCCGTGCGCGCCTCGGCGGCATTGTTGGGCAGGCCCCACAGCGGCTGCGGCAGGCGCGGAAACAGCAGAAAGCCGGCGATTGCCAGCGGCAGCGACAGCAGCATCAGGCTGGCGCTCAGGCCCAGCTGTGCCGACACACGCTGGGCCTCGGCGGGTGCTCCGGATTCCAGTTCAGAGACACGCGCCAGCGCCGTCAGCGCGAGCACGGTCGCGATCAGTGCCAGCCCCAGGGTCAGTGGCCCCTGATCCTGCAGAAAGGCGGCCATGATCGCGAACAGGCTGAAGCTGAGCAGGCTGCGCGCATCGCGCAGGCGATGGGTCTCCAGAAGCTTCAACGCCAGCATGGTCGCCAGCAGACCGGCGCCGGTATCACGGCCGAAGCGGAACTCGTAGGTGAACATCACCAGCCCGGCCACGCCGACAGTCAGCAGCAGGCGCAGCCACGGCGGCACGGTGACCCCGCGCAGGCCCGCAATACCGCCGAGCACCGCGAGCAGGCCGAGCAAGGGGCCCAGCCAGCTGACCAGCTGCAGGCCCAGCGGCAGCAGCGCAGCCAGTGCGGCGGCCATGCACCAGCCGAACAATTTGCGCTCAAGCATCGGTCGCGCGGGAGCTGCAGGCCGAGGCACCAGCAAGGCCTGCAGGCGTGCTGCGACTGCGCTCATGGCAGCAGCGCCAGTGCACGCATGCCGGCGTGCAGATGCGCTTCGCCGCGGCCCGGGCCGACTTGATTCCCCGGCAGGCGCAGCTCCGAGCGCAGGCCGCGCCGCTCGGCCTCGACCAGCCAGCGCGCCAGTCGCTCGATCCGCAGCTCGGCCGGCAGATGGCTGAGGTGGGCGTAGTCGAGCAGGACTTCCAGCCCAGCCGGGCTTTCGAACTCGCGCACCAGCGGCCGCCCCAACTGGGCGCTGCGCTTCCACGCCATCAGCCGCAGGGGATCACCCTGACGATGCTCGCGCAGGCCGTGCACCTCTTCGCTCGGGCTGCGCTGGCGGCGCTGGCCGCTGCTGCTGCCGTCGCCGGGCAGGGGCGGTGCGTGTGCCTCCAGCCGCGGATAGACCAGAACCTGGGCCTGCGGATGCAGCCAGCTCCAGATCACGAACAGGCCGAGCGGGTGGCGGGTCGACAGCTTGATCCGGCCGACCCGATGCAGGCCGCGACGCTCGGTCGGTAGACGCAGTGCAGGGCTGGCGAAGCGGTCCGGCAGCAGCTCGAAGCCGCGTGCGCTGCCGGCGCGCTCGATCCGCAGGCCGCGCCGAACCCGTCTGCCATCGGCCTCGAAGCGCAGACGCAACTCGGCGACCTCTCCGGCGTGGACCGGTGCGGCAACTGCCTCGACCAGACGCAGCCCGGACAGCCCGAAGTAGCCCCGCAACAGTGCGGTGTGGATGCAGGAGGCGAGCAGGAACACCAGCATCAGGGCGGGGTTGTTGTTGTAGTTGAGCGAGCCGATGCCCATCACCGCCACCAGCACGCAGAAGAACAGCCCGAACCGGCTGGGCAACACATAGATGCGCCGCCGATGGATGTCGATCGGCAGTGGCTCGGCGACGCGCAGGCGGGTCAGCGCGGGCAACCGGCGCTCGGCCACCGCCTGTGCCCATGTCACGATCGAGTTCAGCCAGCGACGCACGATGGCCGCCGGCTCAGACTTCGACCGCGACACTGGCCAACAGGCGGCGAGAGAGCTCATCGCGGCTGCCGTGCTCGGAATCGGGCACCAGCCGATGTGCCGTTACCTCGACGAACAGGCCCTGGATGTCCTCAGGCAGCACATGGGCGCGCCCACGCAGCAGCGCCTGCGCGCGCGCCACCCGTAGCAGGGCCAGACCCGCGCGCGGCGACAGCCCCACCCGGATGCCGGCGAAGCTGCGGCTGGCGGCCAGTAGACGCTGCACGTAGTCGACCAGTGCATCGGAGGCGTTCACGTTCGAGACCGCCTCGCGTAATGCCAGCACATCAGCCGCGCCCAGCACCGGCATGCTGCGCTGGATCAGCTCGCGGCGGTCTGCGCCGGCCAGCATCGCGCGCTCGAACTCGGCTTGCGGATAGCCCATCGACAGTCGCAGCAGGAAGCGATCGAGCTGCGAATCAGGCAAGGGGAAGGTGCCGGCGAGATCCACTGGATTCTGGGTGGCGATAACGAAGAACGGATGCGGCAGGCTGTGGCAGACGCCGTCAATCGTGACCTGCTGCTCGGCCATGGCTTCAAGCAGGGCGCTCTGGGTCCGCGGCGGCGCGCGGTTGATTTCGTCCGACAGCAGCAGCTGGGTGAACACCGGCCCGGGATGGAAGCGGAAACCGCGCTGGTCGGCTTCATACACCGACACTCCGAGAATGTCCGAAGGCAGCAGATCGGCGGTGAACTGCAGGCGCTGGAAGTCCAGGCCCAGGGTGGCCGCCAGCGCCCGCGCCAGCGTGGTCTTGCCGAGGCCGGGCAAATCCTCCACCAGCAGATGGCCGCCAGCCAGTACGCAGGCGAAGGCCAGTTCGATCTCGCGCGGCTTGCCCAGCACCAAGCCGTTGACCTGCGCCAGCGCGGCATCCAGAGCACTGCGGCTGGCTTCGGGTAGGATCGCGGCCGATCGGGCGGGTGCGGGCATGGACAGATTCCTTTGAATGCTGAAACAACAGGGCAGGGTGAGTGTAGACGCGCCCGGGTGAGGAACGCATGCGGCTAGCGCTCGGCGGCGGCCCCGCGCAGACGGGCTGCGACCAGCGGTTGCGGCAAATGTTCTGGGGGCTGTGGTGCCTGCTGCTGCTGGCGCGCTGCGCGCTGGCTTCGCAGTTGCCGTTGTTTGGCGATGAGGCTTTCTATGCCTGGGAGGCGCGCCATCTGGCCTGGGCCTATTCCGATCTGCCCGGCTTCACCGCCTGGACCATCGCAGCGGGCCGCTGGCTGGTAGGCGATGTCGAATTTGGCCTGCGAGCGGTCTCCCTGCTGCTGGGCGCGGTATTGCCCCTGCAGCTGCTGCGCATCGCCGATGCGGCCGGCCTCGCACATGTCCGCTGGCAAACCGGTCTGCTCGGCCTGCTGCTGCCGCTGCTGAGCGTGAACGGCCTGCTGGCCTTGCCCGAACCTGCCCTGCTGGTTGCGGCCGCGCTGTGTCTGCACGCGCTGTTGCGACTGCAGACATTGGGGTCGGGCGCAGCAGGAGCGGTCGTCGCATGGCCGCTGTTGGAACTCAGCGCCGGGCTCGCCTTGGGCGCATTCAGCCATTACCGGTTTATCGCGGTGCTGGCGGCGGGCGGCGTGGCCGTCCTTGCTGTGCCCGTCGCGCGCGCGCTGCTGCGTGATCCGCGGATCTGGCTGGCGCTGGCGTTGGGCCTGCTGGCCTGGCTGCCACTGGTGTGGTTCAACCTTGAAGGCGATCAGGCCGGCTGGCGTTTCCAGTTTGTCGAGCGTCATCCGTGGCAGTTCCAGCCGCGCGCGCTGACGGTGCCGCTGGAGCAGGCGATCGTCGCCACCCCTTTGGCGTGGGCGTTGATGCTGTGGCTGCTGCCGGCCCGACTGAAGTCATGGCAGACAGCGCCGGGCCCGGCCCTGTTGGCCTGGGCCGGCGCGGCCCTGCTGCTCGAGCTCTACCTGGTGGGGCTGTTCGCCGACCGCGAGCGGGTGTCCTTTCATTGGCCGCTGGTTGGCCAGTTGGCCCTGCTGCCGCTGCTGGCGGCAACGCTGTGCGACCGAGCGGTGTGGCTGAGGCGCGCGACCTGGATCAGCCTGACGCTCGGTGCAGTGGGCGCCTGGGCACTGTGCATCGCGCTGGCCTTGCCCTCAGGGCGCAACGTGTTGGCGACGCAGGTGTCGATCGCGGACAACTTCTCCGGTGCGGCGGAAGTGGCGGCTGCCGTCGAGGCCGAGCTGGCCGCCTTGCCGGTCGGCACGCGGGTAGTGGCCGACAACTTCATGCTGGCGGGGCAGCTGGTGCAGGCCGGGCGCGGGCGCTGGCCGCTCGGTGTGATGGCGCATCCGCTCAATTCCAAGCACGGCCGCGCCCTGCAGCTGAAACTCTGGGGCGTGGACGAAGACACTTGGATCGGCGCCACCGATCCAGCGCGCCTACTGGTGATCGAAGAGACCGCGCTGGGATTGCGCGAGCGTCAGCCGTGGCTGCACGCGCTGTGCGATCGGCTGCCGGGCTGGCGCGCGCGACGGGAGCTGCAGATCAATGGCGGCGCCAAGCGCTATCTGCTGTACCTGATCGATGGCAGCCGCAACGGCGAATGCGAGTTCCCGGCGCTGGCCTATCTCGATGCGCCTGTTGACGGCGCGCGGCTGGGTGCGCAGTTCGAGCTTGCCGGTTGGGCGATCCAGGACGGTGCCGGGCTGGCCAAGGTCGAGGTGCTGCTGGATGGACAGGCGATCGCCAGAGCATCCAGCGACCTCGAAAGCCCGGGCGTGCTCTGGCAGTGGCCGCGTTCGGACGACCCGCGGCACCCGCGGGTGGGGTTACATGCACGAGTGCAGGTGCCGCCGGCGCTGCATGGTGAGCGCACGCTCGGTCTGCGCCTCAGTGGTCGCGATGGGCGGGTACGTGAACTGCCGATGGCGCGGATCTGGATCGCGCCTGCGCCGTAAGTGCCCGGCTCAGCCGGTGCCGCGCCGCAGCGCGGCCGGTTCGCGCGCTGCCTGCTCGATCACGGCTTGGGTGACATGGTCGAGTTCGGTGCCGGCATGCTCAAGCCGCGCCAGCTGCGAGGCGATGGTGTCGCGCGCACGCCCCATCGCCCTCTCGGCATTCTTCAACTCAGCCAGCGAGGCGGTGGCGCCGTGGCGGGAGATCCACAGGCGATGCTCCAGCAGATCGCGCAGCGCCTGCTGCACACGCTGGTCGGCGTCCAGCGAAGCCTTGGCGACCGCGCCGATGTCCGCAGGCACGCGCTCGACCACGTTCTGCATCGCCGTCATCCGTTCGCGCGTGCGGTGCAGCAGGCCTTCGAGTTCATCGGCGCCTTCCAGCAGACGGATCAATGCGCGTTGCCGGCTGGCGCTGCGATGGAAGGGAATCCACGCGGCCAGACCGACCAGAGCGAACGCGAGCACGACAGCCAGGATGAGTTCCACGCCCGGCGGATCCTTGAGCAAAGACGAGCGCCCGAGTCTGACGCAGGTGGGAGAGAGCGGCAATGAAGCCGGTCGCAGGCTTCACATCTGCCATGGCGATGTATCGGCTCTCGCCCACTTTCCCCAGCGGTCGGGTTTGACGCTTGCACAGAGGCCGCCTATCATGGCGCGCTTATGTCCGCGAACCTGCCCGAAACGGTCGATGCCACGCGCATGTTGTCCGGCCGGCGCTGCTTCGAGGGCAGCCTGCCGGTGACAGCGTTCCCGCGCTTTGTTGAAGCGCTGGAGCGACGCGAGGGCACAGTAACCTACGCGCTCGAATTCGGTCGCGATGCCCTCGGTATCGACTTCCTTGATATTCGCGTGCAGTGCGTCGTCTGGCTGGTCTGCCAGCGGTCCCTGGAGCCCTACCAGCAGCCGCTGGAGGCGTTGCAGCGACTGGGCCTGATCCGACGCGAAGCCGATGAGGCGGGGCTGGCGGAAGGCTACGAGGCGCTGCTGCTGCCGGAGGATCGACAGCTGCACCCGCGCGAGTTGATCGAGGACGAACTGATTCTTGCGCTGCCGCTGGTGCCTGCGCGATTGGATGTGGAGCTTCCCGCCGAGTATGTGGCGACCGAAGCGCCGATCGAAGTTGCCGCCGACGCAAAGCCGAACCCGTTTGCGGCCTTGGCCGCACTGAAGAAAAGCTAGCGGCTGCGCGCCGCAGTGAAGCAAAACCTGCAGCACGCGGCGGATTGACCGCCCACACACCCTGCGGAACCGGCACAGCGTGAAGCCGGCTTTCGTCATACAGCAACACGCAAGCATCGATTCGGAGAAACCCCATGGCAGTGCAGAAGAGCCGCGTCACCCCTTCCAAGCGCGGCATGCGCCGTTCGCACGACGCCCTGACCGCGAAGCAGCTGGCGACCGACCCGACCACGGGCGAGACCCACATCCGTCACCACATCACCGCCGACGGTTTCTACCGCGGCAAGAAGGTGATCAGCCTCAAGTCGGCTGTCGACGCCGAGTAAGCCCGCGGCCGGTTTTGCGCCGGCACTGCGCTTGAGCGAATACGACACGCAAGGCGGTGGGCCGCAAGGGCCGCCGCCTTTGTCGTGTCTGTGTTTTCTGCCGCGGCCGCCGCATCCACTGGCGTCGCTTGGTAGGACCCGTCGCGCGGGGCTGGCTGCATTGACACACAGGCGTCATCATTCGCGACCGCGCGCTCGATCGCTTGCGACTCGCAGCGCGCCCACATGAATCCGGCAGAGGAGTACTCGATGGCGTTCGCACGCATTCTCGGCACGGGCAGTTACCTGCCCGAGCGCGTGGTGACCAATGATGATCTGGCCGAGCGCATCGAGACCTCGGACGAATGGATCCGCGAGCGCACCGGCATCCGCCAGCGTCACGTCGCCGCCGACGGCCAGACCACGGTCGACCTGGCGTTTGAAGCCGCGACGCGCGCGCTGGAAGCCGCCGGTGTGGCGGCCTCCGAGATCGATTTGATCGTGCTCGGCACCACGACCCCGGACATCGTGTTTCCGTCTTCGGCCTGCCTGCTGCAGCACCGCCTCGGCGCGAACGGCTGCGCCGCGTTCGACGTCAATGCCGCGTGCTCAGGCTTCATGTACGCGCTGGGCACCGCCAACGCGATGATCAAGAGCGGCATGGCGAAGAAGGCGCTGGTGATCGGCGCCGAAACCCTGACCCGCATGCTCGACTGGAACGATCGCACCACCGCTGTGCTGTTTGGCGATGGCGCTGGCGCGGTGGTGCTGGGCGCAAGCGATGAGCCCGGCATTCTGTCGACCCATCTGCATGCGGACGGCGGCTACGGGCACCTGCTGCAGACCGCCGTCGGCGTGTCGCGCGGCTTCAAGCCCGATGAGCCGAACGTCGGACTGCGCATCAGCATGACCGGCAATGAGGTGTTCAAGGTCGCAGTGAAAACGCTGGACGCGGTGGTCGAGGAAACCCTGTCCGCCAACGGTCTGCAGAAATCCGATCTCGACTGGTTGATTCCGCACCAGGCCAATCTGCGCATCATCACCGCCACCGCCAAGCGGCTGGAAATGCCGATGGATCGAGTCATCGTCACCGTGGATCGGCACGGCAACACCTCGGCGGCATCGGTGCCGCTGGCGCTGGATGAAGCGGTGCGCTCGGGCAAGGTCCAGCGCGGCGAGCTGCTGCTGCTGGAGGCGTTCGGCGGTGGCTTTACCTGGGGCTCGGCGCTGATCCGCTACTGATCCGCAGCACTGACCCTACGCCCCGGTACAGACGCCTTGGCGGGGGCTTCACGTATCATGCGCGGCCCCGTCGTCCGGGCTCACGGAAACACAGCGCACGATGTCATCCAGCCTCGCATTCGTATTCCCCGGGCAGGGCTCGCAGTCGCCCGCCATGCTGGCCGATCTTGCCGAGTGTCATCCGGCCGTGCTCGACAGCTTCGCCGAAGCCTCGGAAGGCGCTGGCGTCGATCTGTGGACAATCGCTGCGGCGGCCGATGATGCGCGTCTCAACCAGACCGAGTTCACCCAGCCAGTGCTGCTCGCCGCCAGCGCCGCCCTCTGGCGATTGTGGTCTGCGCAGGCTGGCCTTATGCCGGCACGTGTTGCCGGCCACAGCTTGGGCGAATACAGCGCGCTGGTCGCTGCGGGCGCGGTTTCACTCGTTGACGCTGCGCGCCTGGTGCGCGAACGCGGACGGCTGATGCAGGCCGCCGTGCCTGCAGGCAGCGGCGCGATGGCCGCGGTACTGGGTGCTGACGATGCCGTGGTAGAAGCGGTCTGCGCCGAAGTCTCGAACACGGCCGTGGTTGTTCCGGCCAATTACAACTCGCCCGGCCAGATCGTGATCGGCGGCGATGCCGCTGCGGTCGATGCCGCGATCGCCGCACTGGCCGAACGCGGTGTGCGCAAGGCGGTCAAGCTGGCGGTCAGCGTCCCTTCGCATACGCCGCTGATGCGTGCCGCCGCCGATCAGCTCGCCGAAGCAATCGAGCGGGCGCAGTGGCGCATGCCGAGCCTGCCGCTGGTGCACAACGTCGACGCCGCCGTCGCCGCCGACATCGCCGCCCTGAAGTCGGCCCTGGTTCGCCAGCTCTACCTGCCAGTGCGCTGGACCGACTGCGTGCAGCAGATGGTCGCCGCCGGCGCGAGCCGCCTGGTCGAATGCGGCCCCGGCAGGGTGCTGTGCGGCTTGAGCAAACGCATCGATCGCAGCATCGAATCGAAGAGCCTGGGTAGCCTCGCCGAGTTCGAGGACTGCTTGACCGGCTGGGGCAGCGCGTGAGCGCGCCGACCGAACTCGCCAAGGAGAACCGCATGACTCAAGTATTGAAGGGCGAGGTCGTCCTCGTCACCGGCGCCAGCCGTGGCATCGGCGCAGCCATCGCCGATCTGCTGGCTGCGCAGGGTGCGACCGTTGTCGGCACCGCCACCAGTGAGGCCGGCGCCGCTGCCATTGGCGAGCGTCTGGCCGCGCAGGGCGGCGCGGGACGTGTGCTGGACGTGGCCGATGGCGCTGCTGTGGAGGCCCTGATCGAAGCGATCGGCAAAGGGATCGGTCCGATCAGCATTCTGGTGAACAATGCCGGCATCACCCGCGATGGTTTGCTGATGCGGATGAAGGACGACGACTGGCAGGCGATTCTCGATACCAATTTGAGCTCGGTCTATCGCACCAGCAAGGCGGTGCTGCGCGGCATGATGAAGGCGCGCCGCGGCCGCATCATCAACATCGCCTCGGTGATCGGTGTCACCGGCAACGCCGGGCAGGCCAACTACGCCGCGGCCAAAGCGGGGATCATCGGATTCTCGAAATCGCTTGCGAAAGAAATCGGCAGCCGTGGCATCACGGTCAACGTGGTCGCGCCCGGCTTCATCGATACCGACATGACCCGCTCGCTGCCTGAGGATTCGCGCAACGCACTGCTGGGCCAGATCGCGCTGGGACGTCTCGGTGAAGCTGCCGATATCGCCAACGCCGTTGCATTTCTTGCCGGACCTTCCGCCGCCTACATCACCGGCGAGACCCTGCATGTGAACGGTGGTATGTATATGCCCTGATGCGTGCGACTTGTGTTGCGATCAAGCCTGCCGCATCTGTTTGGATCCAAAAGCACAATAACCCGTCGGGTGCAGACGGGTCCCCGCCCCGGCCGTGTAGTGCGGTCGGGCGGTTCCCACTACAATGCGCCGAGTTTTCCGTCAGAGGAATTGAACCCCATGAGCAGCATCGAAGAACGCGTCAAGAAGATCGTCGTGGAACAGCTGGGCGTCAAAGAAGAAGAAGTCACTGCGAACGCCTCCTTTGTGGACGATCTGGGCGCGGACTCGCTCGATACCGTCGAGCTGGTGATGGCCCTGGAAGAAGAGTTCGAGTGCGAGATCCCGGACGAAGACGCTGAGAAGATCACCAGCGTGCAGCAGGCCATCGACTACGTGAAGGCTCACGTCAAGTCGTAAGCGGCTGCCTGCATCGGACGGCGCCCAGCGCGGCGCCGCTCCTGAATCGAAAACCGTCTCCGCCATCGCGGCGGGGCGGTTTTGTTTTTGAGCGAAAGTTTGCGTTCCGAACCGACGCGGCCCACGGCCCCGGTTCGTCACCCGCCGGAGCATTCGCCGGCACGGAGCCCGCATGAGCAAGCGTCGCGTCGTCATCACCGGCATGGGCATCGTCTCGCCGGTGGGCAATGATCTCGCCAGCGCCTGGGACAACATCACCCACGGCCGCTCGGGCATCGGCCCGATCACCCAGTTCGACCCCACCGCGTACGCCACCCGCATCGCCGGGGAAGTTCGCGATTTCGACCCTGCCGCCTATATCCCGGCCAAAGAAGCCAAGCGGATGGATCCTTTCATCCACTACGGCGTCGCCGCCGGCCTGATGGCGCTGAAGGATTCCGGTCTTGAAGTCACCGAGGCCAATGCCGAGCGCATCGGCACGATTATCGGTTCTGGCATCGGCGGCATCATCGGCATTGAAGACACCACCGCGCGCCTGATTGAAGGCGGCCCGCGCAAGGTCTCGCCGTTCTATGTGCCGAGCACGATCATCAACATGGTCAGCGGCCACCTGTCGATCCTGACCGGGATCAAGGGCCCGAATTTTTCCGCGGTGTCCGCCTGCGCCACCGCCAACCACTCGGTCGGCATGGCGATGCGTCTGATCCAGTACGGCGACGCTGACGTGATGGTTGCTGGCGGCGCCGAGCGCGGCACCAGCCCGACTTCGGTCGCCGGCTTCTGTTCGATGAAGGCGATGTCGACCCGCAACGACGATCCGACCCGCGCCTCACGGCCGTGGGACAAGGATCGCGATGGCTTCGTGATGGGCGACGGCGCCGGCGTGCTGGTGCTGGAGGAGTACGAACGCGCCAAGGCGCGCGGCGCGCGCATCTACTGCGAACTGGCCGGTTTCGGCGCCAGTTCGGATGCCTACCATATGACCGCACCGGCCGAAGACGGCGAAGGCGCAGCGCGCTGCATGATCGCTGCGCTCAAGGATGCCGGCATCAATGCGGATCAGGTCGGCTACCTCAACGCGCATGGCACTTCGACGCCGCTGGGTGACCTCGCCGAGACCATGGCGATGAAGCGCGCGTTGGGCGACCACGCCTACCGCACCCTGGTCAGCTCGACCAAATCGATGACCGGGCATCTGCTCGGTGCGGCCGGCGGCATCGAGGCGATCTTCAGCATCCTCGCCCTGCACAACGGGCTGGTGCCGCCGACGATCAACCTCGATGAGCCCGGCGAAGGTTGCGATCTCGACTATGTGCCGAACGTCGCCCGCGAGAAAGCGATCGATGTCGCGATGTCGAACGGCTTCGGCTTCGGCGGCACCAACGGCACCCTGGTGTTCCGGCGCGTCTGAGCGCCGGTGCACGGGTCTAGAGTCGCCGCATACCGATGCCGCAGCGCGCGCTGACTTCCGCTGCGGTTGATCTGCTGAGCCTGCATCGGGCGCACCCGCAGCGGTACCCCTGTGTGCTGGAGAGCGCGGCCGAAGGCGGTCGCGCACGCTTCGATCTGCTGCTGGCGTTGCCGCAAGGTGGTTTCCGCCTTGATGCCGACGGTCGATGCCGGCGACTGGACGGCCGTCTTCTCGATGGCGGGTTCCTCGCCAATCTGGATCGCGATTTCGCCGCTGCCGGCACGCCGGCCACGGTGACTGAACTGCCCTTCAGCGGTGGCTGGGCACTGCTGCTTGGCTACGAGCTCGCCAGCGAAGTCGAACCGCGCGTTGCGCGCTTGGCCGCACCGGGTGGCCTGCCGATTGCGCTCGCCCTGCGCTGCCCGGCGGCGATCCTGCGCGACCGCGAAACGGGCGCGGTCTGGGCGGTGGCCGAAGAGCATTCGCAGGCGCAGGCTTGGCTGGATCAGCTCGGCGACGATTGGTCCGCCGCGTGTTCGGCACATCACGAATCACAGCTGGCGCGGGACACCTTGCCCACGCTGCCGCCGCATCGGATCGAAGAAGCCGATGGCGCCGCCTTCATCGATGGCGTCGGACGCATTCACGAGTATCTGCGCGCTGGCGACGTGTTCCAGGTCAACCTGTCGCGCAGTTGGCGAGTCAGTTTCGAGTTGGCGCCGGCACCGGCCGACCTTTACGCCCGCCTGCGCGCCGCCAATCCGGCGCCGTTCGCCGGCCTGCTGGCCTGGGACGACTGGGCCCTGCTCAGTTCCTCGCCAGAGCGATTGCTGTCGGTGCGCGGCAAACTCGCGGAAACCCGGCCGATCGCCGGCACCCGCGCGCGCAGCGTGGACGACCCGATGGACGATGCCGCACGCCGTGCGGAGTTGATTGGGCATCCGAAGGAACGCGCCGAGCACGTGATGCTGATCGATCTGGAGCGCAACGACCTCGGTCGTGTCTGCATCCCCGGCAGCGTTGAAGTCGACGAGCTGATGGGGCTGGAGAGCTATGCCCACGTCCATCACATCGTCAGCAACGTGCGCGGGCAGCTGCGCACGGGCGTCAGCCCCGGGCAGGCGATTGCGGCGGTGTTTCCAGGCGGCACGATTACCGGCTGCCCGAAGGTGCGCTGCATGCAGATCATCGGCGAGCTCGAAGGCGAGGGCCGCGGCCCCTACACTGGCGCCCTCGGCTACCTGGACCGCAGCGGCGACATGGACCTGAATATCCTGATCCGCAGCCTGTGGCTGTACGGCCGCGAGGCGGGCTTCCGCGCCGGTGCCGGCATCGTGATCGATTCCGACGCCGCCGCCGAACTGGCCGAAACCCGCGTCAAGGCGCGAGGCCTGCTGCGAGCGTTCGATCCGTCCGTTGAGCTTGTTGCGCGACGCGCACCGGTGCTCGATGCTGCCGCCGATGGCAATGACAGGACTTCGAACTGATGCGCCTGGGTGTGCTCATCGACGGCGAGGCAGGCGACAGCATCGAAGTCGGCAACCGTGGATTCAACTACGGCGATGGCGCCTTCGAAACCGTGCTGGTGCAGGACGGCCGCCCGGTCTGGTGGGGCGAGCATCTGGCGCGGCTGCGGCGCGGCTGCGAGGCGCTGGGGCTGCGCATGCCGGACGCCGACCTGCTCGAATACGAGGCCGAGCAGCTTTGTGCCGATCAGGCACGCGCTGTGCTGAAGATCGTGCTGACCCGAACCGGCCATGGCCGTGGCTATGCCCCCGAGCCGGGCGCGCGCAGCCAGCGCGTGCTCAGCCTGCATGCGGCGCCGCCCCTGCTCGGCAGTGACTACGTCGAGGGCGTAACGCTGCGCTGGTGCGAGACCCGGCTGGCCCTGCAGCCGCGGCTGGCGGGGTTCAAGCATCTCAACCGGCTGGAGCAGGTGCTGGCGCGCGATGAGCTTGCCAATACCGGCGCGTTCGAGGGCCTGATGCTCGACACCACCGGTCGCGCGGTCTGCGCCACCGCAGCCAATGTGTTCGTGCTGGCGCACGGACGTCTGCGCACGCCCGCGCTGCGCGCCTGCGGCATCGCCGGCATCTGCCGCGACTGGGTCCTCACCCGCACCGATGTCGAAATCGGCGAGCTGCTACCGCAGGATCTCGAACGCGCGGATGCGCTGTTCTTGAGCAGCAGCCTGCGCGGTATCCTGCCGGTCGCCCGACTGGGCACGCGCCGCTACCGGCCGCAGCCCCTGATCGCCGGCCTGATCGCCCAGCTCTGGAACGAGGTTCCGGCGCTGGCGCCGCAGGCCTGAAGGAGTCGTCTTGAGCAAGTCCGCCCCCAAACCCCGGCGCAGCTGGCTGCGTCGGCTGCTGCTCCTGCTGTTGCTCGGCGTGCTCGTGGCCGGCGCGGGCGTGGCTTGGCTGTGGCAGCAGTACCAGCTGTTCAACCTTAGGCCCGTGGCCGGCCTGGACGCCGAGACCGATGTGATCCTGCAGCGCGGCGACGGCCTGCGCCGGGTGCTGCAGCGTCTGCAGCAGGCCGGCCTTGAGCCGGGTCGTGAGGAGTTCTGGCGGCTGCTGGCGCGTGAGATGGAGGTCGGCGGGCGCATTCAGGCCGGCGAGTACCGGCTGCCCGCGAACGCGACCCCGCGCGCGCTGCTGCAGCAGTTCGCCGATGGCCGGGTGCTGCAGCGACGAGTGACGATTGTGGAGGGAATGAACTTTCGCGAGCTGCGCCTCGCGCTGTCGCAGGCCGAGGTGCTGGAGCAAACGCTGCCGGGCCTGGGCGAGGCCGAGATCATGCGCCGGCTGGACGCCGAGGGCGTGCCTGCGGAGGGCCGCTTCCTGCCCGAAACCTATTACTACACCCGCGGCATGAGCGATCTGGATGTGCTGCGCCGGGCCAAGCGCGCGCTCGACCGGGCGCTGGAGCAGGCCTGGGCCAAGCGCCAGCCGGACCTGCCGCTGCAGTCACCCGATGAGGCCCTGATTCTGGCCTCGATCATCGAGAAGGAAACCGGCATCGGTGGCGAACGCCGCCAGGTCTCCGGCGTGTTCAACCGGCGGCTGCGGATCGGCATGCGGCTGCAGACCGATCCGACCGTGATCTACGGCGTCGGCGATGCCTACCGTGGCGTGATCCTGCGCAGCCACCTCGACACCGACACGCCCTGGAACACCTACACCCGCGACGGCCTGCCGCCGACGCCGATCGCCATGCCGGGCCGCGCCGCGATCGAAGCCGCAGTCGATCCGGCGCCTGGCGACGCGCTCTATTTCGTTGCCAGCGGTGATGGCGGACACGTGTTCTCGCGGACTCTGGCGGAACACAATCGGGCGGTGGCGCGCTGGCGGGCACGGGAGCGCAGCCGATGAATCGCGCGTTGAACACGGCCCGCTTCATCAGCTTCGAGGGCGGCGAGGGTGCCGGCAAAAGCACGGTAATCACCGCGGCGGCGGACGCCTTGCGGGCGCTCGGCCAAACGGTGCTGCTGCTGCGCGAACCCGGTGGCACCGCGGTCGGCGAAGCCGTGCGCGCGGTGCTGCTGAACCCGGAGCTGCGCGGCCTGTGCGCCGAGAGCGAGCTGCTGCTGATGATGGCCTCGCGCGCGCAGCTGGTGCGCGAGTGCATCCTGCCGGCGCTGGAGCGTGGCGACTGGGTGCTGTGCGATCGCTTCACCGATGCCAGTTTCGCCTATCAGGGTGGAGGCCGCGGCATCGACGCCGGCCGGATTGCCGAGCTTGAGCGCTGGGTTGCAGGCATTCGGCCGGGCCTGTCATTCCTGCTCGATTTGCCGGTCGAAACCGGCCTGGCTCGCGCCGGCAGTCGCGCCGCGCCGGATCGGATCGAGGCCGAGTCGATCACCTTTTTCGAGCGCGTGCGCGCCACCTACCGCGCGCGCGCCGCCGCCGATCCCGCGCGCTGGTGCGTGGTCGATGCGCGTCAGCCAGCAGCGGACGTGGCGGCGGCGGTTGTTCTGCGGCTGAATCAGCAGGTCGAGGCGCAGCGATGAGCATGGGCTTCTCGCCGTGGCAGCAGCGCGCCTTCGAGCGTGCCTTGGCCAGCCTGGACAGCGGCCGTCTTGGCCACGGCCTGTTGGTCTGCGGCCCGGCCAAGCTGGGCAAGCGCGCCCTGGTCGATGCCATCGTCGCCCGGCTTCTGTGTCAGGACGCGAGCGGCGCTCAGCCCGCCTGCGGGCACTGTCGGGCCTGCAAACTGCAGCAGGCCGGTACCCACGCCGACGCCTACCGGATCAGCTTCGCCCTGAACGACAAAGGCGAGCCGCGCAATGTCATCGTGGTCGAACAGATCCGCGATCTCGGCCAGAAGATCAGCCTGACCGCCCAGCTCGGCGGCGCCATCGTCAGCGTGATCGATCCCGCCGAGGCGCTGAATGCCAACGCCGCCAACGCGCTGCTGAAAACCCTGGAAGAACCCCAGGACGGCCGCTACCTGATCCTGGTCAGCGACACCCCGTACCGACTGCCGGCGACCATCCGCAGCCGCTGCCAGCGCATCGAGCTGCGCCCGCCGCCGCTTGAAGAGGCGCGCGCCTGGCTGGCCGGGCAGGGTATAGACGGCAGCCGTATCGACGAAGCGTTGGCGCTGGCCGATGGACATCCGGGCGCTGCACTCGCCTTGATCGAAGCGCAAGGCCTGCAGCTGCGGCGCGCCGTCGAGAAGGACCTTGATGCGCTGGCGCAGAACCGCATCGCCTTGAGCGAAACGGTCAAGGCCTGGCTGGACGATCGCCCCGCCGAGCGCCTGGCGCACGCCGCTGCTTGTGTGCGCGACCGCGGACGCCTGGCGCTGCTGGCGCTGCTGGCGCAGGGCAGCGGCGAGGCGTTCGCCGAGCTGGCCGACTGGTACGACCAGGCCAATCGGGTTCGCGCCCAACTCGACACGCCGCTGCGTTCTGATCTGCTGCTGGGCGAGCTGCTGTTGCGCTGGCGCGAGGTGGCCGCGGCCTGACAGCATCGCCGCGGGTTCCAGCCCGGCCCTGCAAGCTGCTAGCCTTCGCATCAATCGCCGCAGCCGCGGACACCACGGATACCGCTCCCATGCAGGCAGCCGGAATGATGCGACAGGGCATCCTGTCGCTGGCCATCAAGGAACAGCAGGCGCTGTATCAGGCCTACATGCCCTTCATCAAAGGTGGTGGCATTTTCGTGCCGACGCCGCGGCGCTACAGCCTCGGCGACGAAGTGTTCCTGCTGCTCAGCCTGCTCGACGACAAAGAACGTCTGCCGGTGGCTGGCAAGGTGATCTGGCTGACTCCTGCGGGCGCGCAGGGCAATCGTGCGGCCGGTATCGGCGTGCAGTTCAACGACTCGGCCGAGGGCGAAGCCGTGCGCGGCAAGATCGAAACTCTGCTGGCCGGCCTGGGCGCCAGCGACAAGCCGACCCACACCATGTAGCTGCCGTTGGTACCGACGCTGGCGCCGCTCATGGTGCCCAGCGGCCGGGCGTGTAATGTTCCGTAACCCGTAACCCGTAACCCGTAACCCGTAACCCTTAACCCTTAACCCTTAACCCGCAACCCGCAACCCGCAACCCGCAACCCGCAACCCGCAACCCGCAGCGTGCCTGCGCCGAAACTGACGCCACCCCAAGCACAACACTGAGTGGGCCCCCCTGCGCAGTGTTCGAAGTGTCGCGGCGCCAGGCGCGCGCCATCCGCGAGCGGCTGGCGCTGTAGGCCTCAGCCGAACGGCGCGATGCCGATCAGCGGCAGGTGCAGATGAAACACGAACACGGCCCACGCCACCGCGCCGATGATCACCGCAGCGGCGCTGCTGACCACGTTTGAACGAGTGGCGGGCGGCGCGCCGGCAGCGCGATCACGCCGCCGCGCAGCGGCAAAAGCGATCACCGCCCAGGCCAGAAAAGCGGCCATCGTCAGCACTGCGTGCAGCCAGCCCACCGCCAACAGATGTCCGAGCGCCCACAGCTTGACGGCCAGCAGCATCGGATGGCGCAGGCGCGTCTTGAAGTGGTTGTTCGGCAGGTAGGCCGCGGCCAGCAGAACGAATGCGGGCAGGGTGAACAGGGCGGCGAAGTGGCGCAGCCACAGCGGCGGCGACCACAGCAGCACCGGCTCGCTGCGCGCCAGGCCGTAGCCGTACACGATCAGCACGAAGCCGGCGATGGAGAGCAGGCTGTAGATCGCCTTCCAGCTGCCAATGCCCCAGCTGGCGATGCGCGCATCGCGCAGTCGTGGCGCAAGCGCGCGCAGCGAGTGCACTCCCAGGAACAGCAGCAGACCACACAGCAGGATCAGCATTGCAGGCTCCTCGAAGACAGGTGACGCGAGCGCGGGCCCGCAGAGTCGGTGGATTCAGGCGCTGGGCCGGACGTTGCAGTAGGTCGGCGGACAGCTGCTGCGAAATCAGGCGCCACTGCGTCGCCGCTGCAGGCTCAGCGCCGCCGCCAGCTGCGCCGGCAGCAGCAGGGCGATCCAATCGAGCTGCTGCTGCGGATACACCTGCACCTGCGCCAGCACGAGGCCAGCCACCGCGACGATCGCCAGTGCCGCAGCGGCGAAGCGCAGCCAACTCTCGCGCGGGTGGCGGCCCTGCCGCAATAGGCCGATGCAGGCGGGCAGCAGCAGCAGGCTCAAGGGGTTGGCCAGCAGCAGGTTGCGATTGGCCCAGGCCGACTCATGCGTCGTGCCGAACCACAGCGCAAGCATCCCAAGGCCGACCGCGCCGCTGATGCTCCAGAACAGCAGCAGGAACCAGGCCGCGGGCCGGCTGCGCAGCGCGACCGTCAACAGACCGGCCAGCAACAGGCCCGCGGCCAGCGCCCAGAGCAGCATTGGCGGTGGTGCGTCGGCAGCGTCGGGCCCGCGGTGCGGCAGCAGCTCGCGTTCGGCGATCACCAGCGGCGCACCGTCGGCGCGGCGCACGTCGCGCAATGCCTGCGCCAGTCGTGCGGGGATGAAGCTCTGCTCCCACAGCGACAGCGGTCGGTCGGCGTAGGGGCCGAGCCCGAAATGCATCCCAGCCAGCAGCCAGGGCACGCCGGCACCGTGACGCAGCGCCTCGAAACGATAGGTCGCGCCCTCAGAGCGGCCGTCCAACTGCCGCTGCAGCTCGCCGCCGAGGGCTGCATCGAGCGCATCGCGAACCTTGGTCGAACAGTTGGAAACGAAGTAGTCGTAGCGGTACTCGGCGTTCTCGGGCCGCACCTGCTCGGCCAGCGCATCCGCCAATCGCTGGGCCTGCTCCGGCTCCAGCGCCAGCCACTGCAGGCGTGCGCCGCGACCTTCGGCCGCGTAGTTGCCGAGGTCGGACGACATCGGCAGAGCGACCGCCAGATAGCGCATCTCGCCGCGCAGGAAGCGCAGCAGAAAGCCGGGCTGATCGAAATCGAAGTAGCCGAAGTTGTAGAACACCGGCTCCTGCGGATCGCCCGAATCCACCAGCAGCGCGTTGTGGCCGAACCGCGCCCAGTAGGCCTCGCCCGGCTCCATGGTCACCAGGCCGATCCGCGGCGCGCCCAGCGCCTGCGCCGCGAGCAGCAGGCAGGCCAGCAGCACGGCCGCGCGCAGCCGTCGGCTGACTACGGCCGCAGATCCCGTGCCTGCGCCGCCGCCCTCACTCCGCATCTACGAGCCGCAGCTCAAGCGTGTGCAGACGACGTCCGTCGGACTCCAGCACGCTGAGCTGGAAGCCGCCGAGCTCAAGCGTCTCGCCGATCTCGGGGACATGGCCGAGTGCCGCGATGAAGAGGCCGCCGATGGTGTCGTACTCGTCGTCGGACAGTTCGGCGCCGAAGCGCTCGTTGAATTCGGAGATCGGCATCAGCGCTTCGACCTCATAGCAGCCCTGTCCTGTCTGCTCGACGTGTTCGTCCTCGGCCGGGGCGTCGTCGTGCTCGTCGTCGATGTCGCCGACAATCTGCTCCAGCAGGTCCTCGATCGTGACCAGGCCGGCCACGCCGCCGAACTCGTCGACCACGATCGCCATGTGATTGCGCGACTGGCGGAACTCCTTCAGCAGCACGTTCAGCCGCTTGGATTCGGGAATCAGCACCGCCGGCCGCAGCAGGCTTGACAGCTCGGGCGCCGCGCCCAGCGCATAGCCGCGCAGCAGGTCTTTGGCCAGCAGGATGCCGACGATCTCGTCGCGGTCATCGCCATGCACCGGGAAACGCGAATGGCCGCTGTCGACCACCACCTGCAGCGCTTCGGCTGGGCTGGAGTCGAGCGCGATCGCGACCATCTGGCCGCGCGGCACCATCACGTCGCCGACCTGCAGATCGGACACGGCAATCGCGCCTTCGATCATGCTCAAGGTGTCGGCGGTGAGCAAACCCGCGGACTGCGCTGAGCGCAGCTCGTCAAGCAGGTCTTCGCGGCTTTTGGGCTCGCCGGACAGGGCCTGGGTCAGGCGACCAAACCAGGACCGGCTCGGCGAGCCGCTGGTACTGCTGGGATCTTCGGACATTGCTTCGTGACAGGCGCCCCGATGGGGCAACGCCGAAGAGTGTAGCCGAAGCCGGTGACAGCTCGGTTCAATGGCCCGCCAGCGCCGGCTGGTCAAACCGCAGCCGCTGTGCACAATGGCGGATTGTTCATTGGGGGGTGGGGCATGCGTATCGGGGCGGGCGGATCGGTTCGGCATCGGCGGCGGGGCATGGCCCTGCTGGTGACCAGCGCGTTGCTGGTGACTGCTGGCAGCGTTGGCGCACACAAGCCGCCTGGCACGGCCGCCGAAGTGCCGCAGGCTGAAGCCGCCCTGCAGGTGCTGCGCGTGCACACTCGCGACCAGCAGGTGATCCGCACGCTGGCCCAGCAGAACGGACATCTGATCGTCGACCGCGCCAAGGGCGTGGTGACCTTCGACGCGCCGGTCGGCGAACGCCTCGATCTGCTCGCCAAAGGTCTGTATGTCTCGGTCGATCCGATTCTGAGCGAGGCCTTGAATGCGCAGCTCGGGCAAGGCACCGGCACCGCCAAGGCGATTCCCGGCTATGCCTGCTATCGCACCGTGGCTGAAACGCAGGCGCGGTTGGATTCGCTCGCGCTGGAGTATCCGCAGCTGGTCCAGACCCTCGACATTGGCGCCAGCTGGGAATCTGGCAGCGGCGGTGGCGAGCGCCTGCGCGTGCTGCGGCTGACCAATCGCGGCCTGCCCGGCGACAAGCCGGTGTTGTTCGCAATGACCGCCATCCATGCGCGCGAGTACACCACCGCCGAACTCAACCTGCGCTTCGCCGAGTACCTGCTGGCTGGCTATGGCCGCGATGCCGACGCGACCTGGATCCTCGACCACCACGAAGTGCATCTGCTGGTGCAGTCGAACCCGGACGGTCGCAAGCGCGCCGAAACCGGTCTGTCCTGGCGCAAGAACACCAATCAGGGCTATTGCGGTGCTGCCAGCACCAGCCGCGGCGCCGATCTCAACCGCAACTTTCCGTTTGCGTGGAGCACGGTGCCGAATGGCTCCAGCGGTAACCCTTGCGCGGACACCTACCGTGGCCCGCTGGCGGCTTCGGAGCCGGAAACCCAGGCTGTCGTCAACTATATCCGCAGCGTATATCCGGACCTGCGCGGGCCAGGCATGAACGATCCCGCGCCGGACACGCTGCGCGGGATCTTTCTGGACATTCACAGCTTCTCGCAGCTGGTGCTCTGGCCCTGGGGCATGAACAACACGCTGGCCCCGAATTCGCAAGCGCTGGAGCAGCTGGGTCGACGCTTCGCCTGGTTCAATGGCTATGAACCAGGCCAGTCCGTGGGCCTGTATCCGACCGACGGCACCACCGACGACTTCGCCTATGGCGAGCTGGGCCTTCCGGCCTACACCTTCGAACTCGGTACGGCGTTCTTCCAGGCCTGTGCGAGCTTCGAAAGCACGGTCTATCCGGCCAATCTGCAGGCCCTGCTGTATGCCGCCAAGACCGTGCGCCGGCCCTATGTGCTGCCGTTCGGGCCCGAGGCGTTCGAGGTCACGTTGGAGCCCGATCTGCCGGTGGTCGGCGAGAGTGTGCGCATCCGTGCGCGCGTCGACGACAGCCGCAGCAGCACCCGCAACGGAAGCGTTCCGGTGCAATCGATCACTGCGGCGCGCGCCTATCTGGGCACGCCGCCGTGGCTGGCCGGGGCCATGCCGCTGGCAATGACCGCCAGCGACGGCAGTTTCAACACCAGCAGCGAAGCGGTCGATGCGCAACTGCCGGCACCGACCGCCGGTCGTCAATTGGTGTATGTCGAAGGCACCGACAGCAGCGGCGCCACCGGGCCGGTCAGCGCGGCCTTCCTGACGGTTCTGCAGCCGAACCAGGTCGTCGAGCTGGCGGGGCGCATCAGCAGCCGGGCGGACAACAGCAGCGTGGTCGGCGCGCAGGTGCGGATCGGCGAGTACATCGCCAGCAGCGATTCGAACGGGCAGTACGGGCGGCGTGTGCCGGCCTCCTCGACCAGCCTGCAGGTGACCGCGCCGGGCTTCGAGCCGCTGCAGGTCAGCGGCCTGAACCTGACCGCGGGCGCGCAGAACACCCGCGACCTGCAGCTCTATGCCTATTGCCCGCGCCTGCGGATGGACGCCGAGAATGGCGCGCAGGGCTGGACGACCTCGCCCGCCAGCGGCAACTGGAGCATCGTGCAGCCGAACGCAGTGACCAGCAGCCGCGCCTGGCACGACAGCCCTGCCGGCAACTACGCCAACAACATCAACGTGCAGCTGATTTCACCGGCGGTGGACATGCAGGGCTTCGAGAGTCCTGTGCTGCGTTTGCGCTCGTACTGCAATACCGAGGCGGGCTACGACTTCGGCCTGATCGACGTGCGCACCGGCCCCGCCCAGGCCTGGACCAATGTGTTCAGCTGCGACGGTTCGACGAGCTGGCGTGATCTGGTGGTGCCGGTGCCGCAGTTGGCCGGTTCTGCCGCGGCGCAGATCCGCTTCCGGCTGACCAGCGATACTTCGGACGTGCGCGATGGCTGGTATCTCGATGACGTCGTGCTGGAAGCCGGCGGTGCGGCTTGCCGCGCGCTGCAGGCACCTGGTGACATTTTCGCCAATGGCTTCGAAGCGCCCTGATCGAACCGCCGTCCTCGCGCTCTGCGTGGGGGTGGCCAAGTCTATTTCGCAGCATCGCGGTCGGGTGCTGGTAGCGGCACGAACATCAGGACTTCACACCGCTGCGTCAGCTCGACGGTCGGTCTGCACCAGCAGCAAATCGCCGCCACCTTCGAGCTGCACGCGCCCTGCCTCGCCAAACAGCAGGGCGCTGTCGCCGGCGCCAAGCTGCAACTGATGATCCGCCTCGCGCAGGCGCGCCTGGCCTGCCGCGAGGTGCAACAGCCAAGTCTGGCCCGGGCGCAGGAAGAACAGCATGCTGCCCAGCAATGGGCGATGCAGCAGCCGTGCATCAATGGCGTCGGGGCGATGGATCAGATTCAGCACTTGCACGGGGCCATCGATCAGGTGCGCCGCGACCGCATCGTCACCGTTGAAGTCGAGTGCGGCGAACGGCAGTGCAAGGATCGTCGGATCCTGCGCATTGATCTGCACGCAAAGGCCTGCACCTGCCAGCAGTCGCAGCTGTCGCCTGCAGTCGGGAAAGCTTGAGAACTCGCAGTCGGCGTCGATCTCGGCAATCGACACCCGCCAGGCCGGGCCCTCGCCGCTGCGCCAGATTTCGCGCGTCCAGCCGAGGCCATTGCGCCAGCGCTGGCGTTGATAGAGATGGGCGGGCAGGGCGATCAGGGTCATCGGCGGCGGGCGCAAAGAAAGCACGCTCAAGTGTAGGCGTCGGCGAATCGCGGCGGCGTGGTCAGCGCGCTCTGCGCTCGCATGCAAAAGCCCCGACGCAGGCGTCGGGGCGGGTTCCTTCCTGAACATGCGGGGCTGCGCTTCCTGCGCTGCCGACTTCCCCCGGGGGCGGGCCCTCCGTGGCCCGCGCGGTGTCAGCTATCGGCCGACACGCTCCCGGATACCTGCGCCGACGGCCTCGCGCCGGGGTCGGAGCGCCGTCAGCGCGCGGGTGCGGGCGCAGCGGCCGCCGGTGCGGCGGTCACCACGATCAGGTCACGGTTCTTTTCGACGGTGGCGAGGCCGATACCGCGCACTTCTGCGAGCTGGTCGGCGCTGCGGAACGGGCCGTTCTCGCTGCGGTAGGCGACGATCGCTTCGGCCTTGGCCGGGCCAATGCCGTTCAGCACTGCGGCCAGGGTGGCTGCGTCAGCGGTGTTGATATTGACCTTGTCGGCGGCAAAGGCAGCGCCGGCCAGCAGCAGGGACAGGATCAGCGAAGCAAACAGGGAAGTCAGACGGTTCATGGCGTGCATCCTCATGGTCAGTGTTGGTTGCGAGTGCCCGGTGCGGAAGTCCGTCGGCCCGGGACCGGCGAGGTGTGCCGGTGGAGAAAGTCTGCGGATGTGCTGGGCTCGCGGGCATCGGCGTAGTGGCCGGAAAGAGGTCGGAATTCGCTGCGCCTGCGGCTAGGAAATTTCCTACCCGCAGGCGTCGACGTTCGCGGCGGGCGCAGCGGCTAAACTGGGGCACCCGCCGGCCGGTGTGGCCGCGCCTGTCGAATGCGCCAAGGAGTGAACATGGATCCGCAGCAGGTCGAACGTTTTGTGGCCGAGCTTTGGGACGACGAAATCGTCGGCCAACTGGTCGAGTACATCCGCATCCCCAACAAGTCGCCGATGTTCGACGCCGACTGGCAGCAGCACGGCTATATGGAAGACGCGGTCAAACTGATGGAGCGCTGGGCCCGCGCCCAGCCGGTGCGCGGCATGCAGGTCGAGGTAGTGCGCTTGGCCGGGCGCACGCCGCTGATCTTCATCGAGATCGCCGGAAGCGATGCCGCCAATGCCGACACCGTGCTGCTGTATGGCCACCTCGACAAACAGCCGGAAATGACCGGCTGGGCCGATGATCTCGGCCCTTGGAAACCGGTGATCAAGGGCGACAAGCTTTACGGCCGGGGTGGCGCCGACGATGGCTACGCACTGTTCGGCTCGCTGGCGGCGATCATGGCGCTGCAGCAGCAGGGCCGGCCGCACAGCCGCTGCGTGATCCTGATCGAGGCCTGTGAAGAATCCGGCAGCTACGACCTGCCCTTCTACGTCGACCACCTGGCTGCGCGGATCGGCAAGCCCTCACTGGTGGTGTGCCTGGACTCGGGCTGCGGCAACTACGAACAGCTGTGGTGCACCACCTCGCTGCGTGGCCTGGCCGGCGGCAATCTGAGCGTCACCGTGCTGGAGGAAGGCGTGCACTCCGGCGATGCCTCCGGCGTTGTGCCGTCGAGCTTCCGCATCCTGCGCCAGCTGCTGTCGCGGCTTGAGGATGAGATCAGCGGGCGCATCCTGCCGTGCGATCTGCACGTGGAGATTCCGGCAGAGCGCATCGAGCAGGCCAAGCGCGCCAGCGCCGTGCTCGATCGCGAGATCTATCAGAAGTTTCCGTTCCTGCCGGGCATGTCGCCGATGCACAGCGAGCTGCACGAGCTGGTGCTCAACCGCACTTGGCGGCCCGCGCTGTCGGTGACCGGGGTTGACGGCATGCCGCCGCTTTCAAATGCCGGCAACGTGTTGCGCCCGCATACCGCGGTGAAGCTGTCGCTGCGGCTGCCGCCGACCCTGGATGGCGAGCGTGCCGGCGAGGCCCTGACCCGCCTGCTGCTGGACAATCCCCCCTATGGCGCGCGCGTCGAGTTCGGGCTGGAGAAGAGCAGCACCGGCTGGAACGCACCGAGCCAGTCGCATTGGTTGACCCACGCGATCGGCGACGCCTCGCAGGCGGCGTTCGGCAGGCCTGCGATGTACATGGGCGAGGGCGGGACCATCCCGTTCATGGGCATGCTGGGCGAGAAGTTCCCAGGTGCGCAGTTCATGATCACCGGCGTGCTCGGTCCGCACTCGAACGCACACGGCCCGAACGAATTCCTGCACATTCCGACCGGCAAGCGTGTCACTACCGCGGTGGCGCATGTGCTGGCGGCGCACTTCGAGGCCAGCCAGCGCGGTGAAACGACTCAAGTCGGCGTGGCGGCGGGAGAGAGTCGTTTCGGTGACCACGGCTGCTGCTGACAGCTTCCGATCCCCCATTCAAGGACATCGCCATGGGCATTCTGTGGACACTTCTGATCGGCTTTATCGTGGGCCTGGTCGCGCGTTTCGTCTTGCCGGGCAAGCAGAAATTGGGGCTCATCCTGACCACCGTGCTCGGCGTTGTTGGCTCCTTGTTGGGCGGCTTCATCGGTGAGCGGCTGGGCTGGTACGCGGCGGGTGAGCCGGCCGGTTTCGTCGTCTCCGTGCTCGGCGCCATCATCGTTCTGGTGGCCTGGATGGCCATCAGCAAGCGCACTTGAGGGCTGTCTCATGACCCGATCCATAGTGTTTTTTGCAATCGCCGCCGCCGCTTTGGCGGGCTGCGGTGGTGACTCGATCGATTCCAAACCTGCGTCCGGCGTATCGACTCCTGCGCCCGCCGCTGCAGCCGCCGAGGCCACGGCCGAAGTGTCCAAACCCGCTGCGCCGCCGGACCTCGCCACCTTCGAGGTGGGGCAGTCCTGGCGCCTGATTGATGCAAGCAGCCCCGAGCTGCGCGACAACGCAGTCAAGGCCGGCATCTTTCTGGAGGTGCAGGACGGCCGCCTGGTCGGCTATGCGGGCTGCAATCGCTTCAGCGCGCCAATGGTCCTTCGCGGACCCGGTGAGATCGGTCTGGGGCCGGTGATGGCGAGCAAACGCGGCTGCGCCGACGACGCGTTGAATGCTGCCGAGCAGCAGTTTCTGGCGGCGCTGCAGAAGATCGATACGTTCAAGCTCAGCGACGGCCAGCTGAGTTTCAACCACCCCGACGGCACCGTGCTGGTATTCGTCGAGGGCCGTCCGGACGGCATAGAGCCTGCTGCCGAATGAGCCGCCGCATCCAGCAGCGCCGTTCGCGCATCCATGGCAATGGCGTGTTTGCGGCTGTGGCGCTCGCCGAGGGCGAGCGTCTGGTCGAGTACAAAGGCCTGCACCGCACGCATGCGGAAGCCGATGATCTCTACGGCGACAGCCTGGGCAGCGGCCACACTTTTCTGTTCACGCTCAACGACGAATACCTGCTGGATGCCAATGTCGACGGCAATGTGGCGCGCTGGATCAACCACAGCTGCGCGCCGAACTGCCAGGCGGTGCTGGTCGAGCATGCCAAGGGTGACAAGCGCCGCGACCGCGTCTTCATCGAAGCCCTGCGCGCGATCGCGCCGGGCGAAGAGCTGACCTACAACTACGGCATCCGCCTGTCGATACCGCACACCGCCAAGCTGAAGAAGCAGTGGGCTTGCCGCTGTGGCGCATGGGAGTGCAGTGGAACGATGCTTCAGCCCAAGGGCTAGCGTTGTGGGTGGGGGTGGGGGTGGGGATTCGGGATTGTCCGCGTGTCGAACGATCCGGGCGAATCCGGGCCTGAGCATCCCGGTCTGTCGCCTCAATGCCAGCGAGAGAATCTTGCATCGGCGGCCGGACGCTGAGTCCCGACTCCCGACTCCCCGCAGCCTACAGCTCGATGTGATCCACCCCGCGATAGCCATTCAGCGCGTCCAGCGCCTGTTGCAGGCCCGACAGCGCCGCATCGGCGTGCAGTCGATCGCGCTCCAGCCCCTCGGTGTGGGCGAACAGGGCCTGGCGCAGTTGGTCCAGGGTGTAGGCGCGCTCCAGCAGGTCGGCCAGCAGGCGCTGGAACTCGCTCGGTGTGGGGCTGATCGCCAACACGGTGAACAGCGCCGACAGCGCGGCGAACAGCGGCGCGGCCGCCGCATCCAGCCCATGGTCTTCCGGCCGATAGTCCAGGTAGGCGCGTTCGGCATCGGTCCAGATCCGGTACGACAGCCGGGTCAGCGAGTGATAAAGGGCACCGTCGCTGATCAAGGCCACCAGCAGACGCTTGCGGTGCGCCAGCACGCTGCCAGCGGGGCTGGTCCATTCACCCGTGCGCAGGAAGTCGGTCAGCTTCAGCTGGTCGGCGAAGGCTGCCGCCTGCAGCTGGTCGAAGATCAACAGGCAGCGTTCGGATTCGGAATAGGCACAGGCTTCGGTCACGGCCCGCTCGAAGGCCGGGAGCGGGGCCTCCGCTGGGCCCAGGCTGCCGTCGTCCAACTGCACCGGCAGCGCAGCAGCGATCGGCTCGGGCTGGCTGAAGTCGTGATACAGCACCTGCGGATAGTTCAGCGCCTGGCCAAGCGCGTTGGCGAACGCGGTCTTGCGGCGCCCGGCGCTGCCGTCGACATGCAGGCAGCGCACGTGTTCAAGCTCAGCGGCGAACAGGCAGTCCAGCGCGAAGCCGTAGTCGGTATTGCTCTCGAAGCCATGGTGAGCCAGCGCGTGACGCAGTGACATCGGTGCTTCTCCGGTGACGGACATGCAAACGGCCGCACGCGGCGGCCGTTTGCTTTGTAGCTCAGGAGTGTAGTGCGCTCAGGCGGCGACTGCTTCTGCCTTGCGCGGGCCTTCCAGCAGGGCGGTACGCACGGCGCCTACCACCAGGTCGATCTCGGCGCTGGTGACATTGAAGTGCGGGGTAAAGCGCAGCGAATTGACGCCGCCGTGGATCACGCCGATGCCGTGCTCGCGCATGTATTCCTCGGTGCTGCCGGTGCCGTAACACTTGAAATTGTCAGACAGCTCGCATGAGAACAGCAGCCCCGTGCCCTGCACCTTGGTGATCAGGCCCGGCAGCTCGGCCTTGAGCTTCTCCAGCTTCTCCACGAACTCGCGGCCCTTGGCAACGATGTTCGCGCGCACTTCGTTCGTGAGCAGATCCAGCACCGCGCAGGCCACATCCATGCCACGCGGATTGGTCGTCATGGTGTTGCCGTAGACGCCCTTGCGATACAAACCTGCGGCCCGCGCATTCACCGCCAGCACGCTCAAAGGGTACTGGCCCGCATTCAGTGCCTTGGAGTAGGTTTCCATGTCAGGCGCCGGCAGCTGCTCGAAGCCGGGGTAGTCGACGATCGACAGCACGCCATGCGCGCGCAGCCCGGCTTGGATCGAGTCGACCAGCAGGAGGGTGCCGTGCGCTGACGTGAGCTCGCAGGCCGCAGCGTAGAACTCCGGCGTCACCTGACGGCCCGGATCGCCTTCACCCATGACCGGCTCCAGGAACATCGCTTCGATGTACCAACCGTGCTGCTCGGCCTCAGCGAACGCGTTGCGCAGTTCTTCGACCGAGTAGGGCGTGATGGTGATCAGCTGGGGTTCGTGATGCTTCCAGCTGGCGAGGTGCTTGGCATAGGTCGGGCGAGTTGAATCCGAATACAGCATCGGCAGCTCGGTGCGCCCATGAAATGCGCCCTTGACCGCGATACGCTTGACTCGCTTGCCGGCGTGGCGGCCGCCCGGATCGGTGTGCAGCTTGGTGTTGACGTCGGCAATTCGACCGGCCAGCGAGACCGATTCCGAGCCCGAGTTCAGGCACAGGAACTTGTCGAACGGGCAGCCGCCGCGGCGATGCCCGATTTCGCGTTTCAGCGCGTTCGACAGACGCAGCTGCGACAGGCTGGCGGTCATGATGTTGGCCATCACCTGCGGCCGCGCCATCGCTTCCAGTACGGTCTTCGGGGTGTGGCCGAAGCCCAGCATGCCGTAGCCGCCGGAGTCGTGAATCACCGCGCCCTTGAGGGTAATCACCCAGGGGCCGCGCCCGCTGAGGGCAACATACGGATTCACCGCGTCGTCGGCGTAGAAGTTCACGTAGTCGGCGTGCACCGCCGCCAGTTGACTGGCTTCATCGGCGCGCAGCAGCGCATCAAACTCTCCGCCGCGCAGGGTGTCGAAGACGTCGGCGGCCGCGTGGATGGCCTCGATCAGATCAGTATCGTGCGTGGCGAATCGCAGCACGGTGGCGTCGTCGAGTCCGCTGCTGCGGGCTGCTCCGCCGTAGGTGCGCAGTGTCTTGAGGCGATCAAGCGCCTGGGTCGCGGTATTCATGTCGATGGTTCCTCCCGGGTGCCGGCGGATGCGCTCGACTGGCGCAGTCAACGCCCAATAAAAACAAGTGCTTAGGGCAATAGTATCACCCGGCACAACGGCGGCGTAACCCCCGCAGCTGCAGTCCTACGGTCGTCAGCGAGCGTGGCGGGCGCCGCCGCAGCGACGCGCTCTGCTCAGATCACATGGACCCGACGAGCAGAACCCTGCGCGCCGCGGGCCGTTTGAAGCCGCCACCGAACGGGTGCGAGGTCTCTGCAACGTATCGCTGACTTGGTCAATGGTCTCGCGCCGCGGGAAGCGTCCGACCGTGGCGAAAGCAGCCGCAGGTGCCGTTCGTCGACCCGGCGCCGACGAACGGCGGCGCGACCTGCGCTACGGCTCCGGAGTCTCGAAGCCATCGGCAAACAGGCGTAGCGGCAAACTGCCGGCGGAGGCGCTGTTGTTGCCCGAGTCAAGTTCGCGACTGAAGCCTTCAGGCTGCAAGTTGAGCTGGGCAGCTAGCGTGATGCTGGCGGGCGCGTTGGCACCGACCACGCCGCTGAGTTCCAAGCTCAGCTGTCCGCCGGCGGCCAGTTCGCTGATCAACAGGTTCGGTGTTCCACTGCCACCAGGCGCAGGGCAAGCACTACCGCTGCAGGTCCAGACCAGGCTGGAAAGAGCGGAATCGAGGCTGCTCTGCAGTTGCAGCGCGAACGCGCTGTCCGGCCCGCCGTTGCTGATGTTGATGCGGAAGCGCAGCGTCTGGCCGGGCAGGAAGGTCGAATCGAGCGCCTGCACCTGTACGGCGGGGTCGGCTGGCGCGAGCAGGCGATGCGTGCCGCTGTCGCGGCTGTTGCCATAGTCGGCATTGGTCGAGTTGAATTGCGCTGCGATCACGTAGTCGCCGACCGATGCTAGTAGCGGGAAGGTGATGCTGCATGACTGCGTTCCTTCTGCTGAGACCGTTGCGCTGCAGCTCAGCACCTGCGCTCCGCGGGTGGCTGTCACGACATAGCTGCCGCTCGGTGCGGCCGCACCCGCTTCGACGACATCCAGCAGCGATGCGTAGGCGACGCTCTGGCCACGATCAGCGCTGGTGGCGTCATTCACCAGGATCAGGCCAGTGCGAAACGGAGGCTGGATGGTGAGCGCGTAGGCGCGGGTCTCGGCGAAGGGCCCGCCGAGGTTCACTGGGCTGCTGTCTGTCAGCCGCACGCTGAAACTGAAGCTCCCGAAGCTGCTGGCGGTGCCGCTCAAGCTGCCATTGCTACCAAGTGAAAGCCCTGGCGGCAGGCTGCCGGAGGCGAGGCTGTAGCTCAAGGGCAGGGTCGCGCCGGTGGCGACGCTGTTGAAAAACTGCGCATATGCGGCCCCGATCTGGCCATCCGGCAGGCTGGCCGGGCTGATACGCAGGTCGGGCTTCACCTGGACGGTGGCGGTGGCGAAGCTCTCGGCGATTCCGGGGGCGCCGTTGTAGCGGGCAGACAGCGCACGCAAGCCGACGGCGTTCGCCAAGAGTGTGCAGGTCCCGGCTCCATTGGACAGCGTGGCTGTGCAGTTGCCGCCTGCATCATCGCGTATGTTCACGGTACCCGTTGGGATGACCTCTGTAGAGCTGACTGCGGCACCGACGACATAGCTTTCGCCGATCCTGATGGGTTGACCGGAGATTGGCAGAACGGCGGTGCTCGTCCCCCTGTTGATGAACGCGTACGCCGCGCCCACGTAAACCTGGCCCGCGCGGGAGGCCCCTGGCGCCCCGGCTGCCGCGAAGTCGGCACCCTGTGCGACCGAGTAGCCCAGTTGGGCTTCGGTCTCGGCATCGGCGGCCACCATGCGCTGGTTCAGGCCCCACACACCGCTTTCGAACAAATAGGCTTCAAGGCTGCCCTGCAGGATGCCCTCGCCGAAGCTATCGCCTGCCAAACCCACCAGCAGTCTCTGCCCCGACAACGACAGCGCAAAACCGAACTGTGCCGACGCCGAACCCTGCGCGCTGCGAAGCTCAGCCAGCGGAGACCACGTGGATCCCGTGCGCAGATAGCTCTGCACCAAGCCCCCTGCCGTGCCGGTGGCGGCGGGCGCGTATGGCGCGCCCACCGCCGCAAGATTCAGGTCAAGTGCGACTGCGGCCCCAAAGCCTTCGCCAGCCTGAGGCGAAGTGCGCGCCAGCCTCGCCTGCTGGCTCCAGGTGCTCCCGCTGCGCCCGAACAGATAGGCGACTCCCTGCGCGCTGACGCTGCCTGCCTTGTTCGGAGCGCCAATCAGCAGGGTTTGCCCGGACAGCGCCACCGCTTGGCCGAAGCGATCGTTGGCCGAGATGTCATTGGACTGAATTCGCTGCTGCTGACTCCAGCTTCCGCCCGCGCCCACGAAAACGTAGACGGCACCACGCCCCCCGTTGTAGCCGGGCGCACCGACTGCCAGCGTGCCGGCATTCAGTGCCAGCGCCTGCCCGAACGATGCGTTCGGGGTGGGGTCGCTGGCCAGTAGCTTGGCGACTTGACTCCAGCTGCCGTTCTGGCGTTGGAACAGGTAGACCGCACCGCGACCCGATTGATGAGACGGAGCGGCGACTGCGGCCAGATCCCCATCCAGGGCGACCGCTTCGCCGAAATAGTCGAAGCTGACGCCGTCCGCTGCCGCGAGCTTGGCCTCCTGCGTCCAGCTGCCAGATTGCCTGCGCCGCAGGTAGGCGGCGCCCGGGGTCAAAGTCGTGCCGGTGAACTCGAACGGCATGCCCACCAGCATTGTGTCCGCAGAGGCTGCAACGCTCCAACCGTAGTAGTCGTCCCGACCCGTGTCGGCGGCGTCGACGCGCACACCAGGTTCGTAGGCCTTCGGCGAGGGTGCTGCCTCGGCCTGCACCGGAAACCAGCAAAGGAGCGCACAGAGAAGCCACAAGTCGATTATCGATCTGTTCCGCATGACGACGGTCTCCAGCGGGGAAGAAGCGAAAACCGGTGCAACAGATGTGCCGCTGCGCGAATGGAGACATCCATCTCTCTGGAAACCTGCACTGGCTCCAGTCATGGTCGCGCAGTTCAGCCGACATCCCGACAAACGCCATGAATTTGTCGCCGGGGGATGGCGACACGATAATGCTCGCCCTCTTGTGCGCCGGCTGGCGCGAGCGCATCACGTGAAAAAATCCGATTTCGACTTCCATCTGCCGCCCGATCTCATCGCGCAGGCGCCGCTGGCCGAGCGCTCGGCCAGTCGGCTGCTGTGTGTCTCGGCCGACGGGCAGCACCTGGATCGTAGGGTGCGCGATCTGCCGCAACTGCTGCAGCCGGGTGATCTGCTGGTGTTCAACGACACCCGGGTGATTCCGGCGCGGCTGTTCGGCCACAAGGACAGCGGTGGGCGAGTCGAGATTCTGATCGAGCGGCTGCTGTCCAGCCACGAGGCGCGCGCGCAGTTGGGCGTCAGCAAGTCGCCGCGGGCAGGCGTTCGCATCCAGCTGGATGCGGGCGGTGCGTTCGAAGTGCTGGGGCGCGAAGGTGAGTTCTATCGGCTGCGCCTGCTCGGCGACGAAACGTTGGAAAAGTTGCTGCTGCGCGCCGGCAAACTGCCGTTGCCACCCTACATCCAGCGCGAGCCGGGCAGCGATGACGCCGAGCGCTATCAGACCGTGTTCGCGCGCGAGGTTGGTGCGGTAGCCGCGCCCACGGCTGGCCTGCACTTCGATCAGGCCCTGCTGGATGCCCTGAGCCAGCGCGGCGTCGAGTTCGGCCACATCACCCTGCACGTGGGTGCTGGCACCTTCCAGCCCATGCGCGCCGAGAGCGTGCACGAGCACACCATGCACAGCGAGTGGCTGAACGTCGGCGCAGAGCTGGTCGAACAGATGCGCCGCACCCGCGCTGCCGGCCATCGCGTGATCGCGGTCGGGACCACCGTGGTGCGTGCGCTGGAGTCGGCGATGCGCGAAGGTGAGGTCCACCCCTTCGCCGGCGAAACCCGCATCTTCATTTTTCCCGGCTATCGCATCCGCTCGGTCGACGCCCTGATCACCAACTTCCACCTTCCGCAGTCGACCCTGCTGATGCTGGTCGCCGCCTTCGTCGGCCGCGAACGCATTCTCGCCGCATATCGCTATGCGGTTGAACAACAGTACCGGTTCTTCTCGTATGGCGATGCGATGTTGTTGGAGCCTGGAGGGCCGGGAATCGGGAGTCGGGAATCGGGAATCGTCAGCAGCAGCTCCGACCCCTGAGCCATCCCCGGCAGATCATTCGCGCCCGCGTTGCGCGCTGGCCGCAGTCTTCGGTGCGCTGCTCCCACCGATTCCCCGTTCCCGACTCCCGATTCCCGGCCCCCAAATGTCCCGTCTAGATTTCCAGCTCCACAGCACCGATGGCGGCGCCCGTCGCGGTCGGCTCACGTTTCCACGCGGCACGGTGGAAACGCCTGCCTTCATGCCGGTCGGCACCTATGGCACCGTCAAGGCGATGTTCCCCGAAGACCTGCGCGTGCTCGGTGCCGAGATCATTCTCGGCAACACATTTCACCTGTATCTGCGGCCGGGTCTGGAGGTCATTCGCGCGCACGAGGGCCTGCATGGATTCACCCGTTGGGACGGGCCGATCCTCACCGACTCCGGCGGCTTCCAGGTGTTCTCTCTGGCGCATCGGCGCAAGATCACCGAGGAGGGCGTGACCTTTGCTTCGCCGGTCGACGGCAGCAAGGTGTTCCTCAGCCCCGAGGTGTCGATGGAGATCCAGCGCGTGCTGGATTCCGACGTGGTGATGATCTTCGATGAGTGCACCCCGTACCCCGCGACGGAAAAGCAGGCGCGCGATTCGATGCAGCTGTCGCTGCGCTGGGCCGAGCGCAGCAAGCGTGCGCACGAGGGCAACGATGCCGCTCTGTTCGGCATCGTCCAGGGAGGCGTGTATCACGAGCTGCGTACGCAGTCGGCGCGCGAGCTGATCAACATCGGATTCGATGGCTACGCGGTCGGGGGCCTTGCCGTGGGCGAGCCCGAGGCCGAGCGCAACGCGATGCTCGAACACACCTGCCCGCAGCTTCCTGCCGAGCGACCGCGCTATCTGATGGGCGTGGGCCGGCCCGAGGACATCGTTGAGGCGGTGGCGCGCGGCATCGACATGTTCGACTGCGTGATGCCGACCCGCAACGCGCGCAACGGCCACTACTTCACCTGGGACGGCGCGGTGCGGATCCGCAACGCCCGCTACGAGAAGGACACCCGACCGATCGAAAAGGGCTGCGGCTGCTATGCCTGTTCGCGTGGCTTCAGCCGCGCCTATCTGCGCCATCTTGAGCGCTGCAACGAGATCCTCGGCGCGATGCTGGCCACCCAGCACAACCTTTTTCACTACCAGGCCTTGATGCGTGAAATTCGCGTCGCCATAGAGAACGGGCGTTTTGAGGCCTTCCGGGCCGAGTTCTACCGCCGCCGCACGGCGCCTGCTGCCGACTGATCGGGTCGACGTGCTGGCGCATGGCATAATCCGCCGCTTTGCTGGCGCCCACCGCAGGCATTCGCGGCGGGCGTACGCGTTCTCCATCCACCGAGGTCAACCGCATGGATTTTCTGATTTCTCCCGCCGCCGCGCAGGCCGCCCAGCAGCCTTCACCGTGGTCGCCGCTGATCATGCTGGCGATCTTCTTCGCCGTTTTCTTTTTCCTGGTTATCCGGCCGCAGATGAAGCGCGCCAAGGAACACCGCAACATGGTTTCGGCCCTGTCCAAGGGCGATGAGGTCATCACCTCCGGCGGCATCGCCGGCCGCATCGATGACGTCAGCGATGCCTTCATCACGGTCGAGATCTCCGATGGCGTTCGCGTCAAGGTGCAGCGCGCTGCGGTGACCGTCGTGCTTCCAAAGGGCACGCTGAAGTCGGCCTGATTGCCACTGTATTGCCTGTCGCTCGCTGCTGATTCCCTCACAAAACCGGTCGTCCGCGACCCTGCCGGGTAGTTGCCCATGCTTGAGTATTCCCGTTGGAAGTTCGCCCTGTTGGCGATCATCGTTGCGTTCTCGTTGCTGTATGCATCGGGCAACCTGTTCCCGAAGGATCCGTCCGTACAGATCACTGCAGGCCGCGGCGCAAGCATCGATCAAGCGCTTGTGGAAAGGGTTTCGGGGGCGCTGGAGTCAGCCGGGATTGCAGTCAAGTCGGTTGCGATCGAGGAAACCGCGCTGATGGTGCGCCTGACCGATGTCAGCGTTCAGCAGAAAGCCGCAGAAGCCCTCCGCGAAATTCTGGGCGATGACTATCTCGCCGCGCTCAACCTGGCCTCGACCGTGCCCGCATGGCTGGATGCCCTGCACGTCGAGCCCATGGTGCTCGGTCTTGATCTGCAGGGTGGCGTGCACTTCCTGATGGAGGTTGACGTCAAAGCCGCGACCGACAAGCGCTTCGAGGCGATCCTGACCCAGATCCGGGAGCTCCTGCGCAAGGAGTCGGTGCCCTACACCGCGGTCAATCGCACGGCGACTGGCTTTGATGTCGTCCTGCGCGATCCGGAAGACCGAGATGGCGCACGGGCGTTGATCCGCAACCTGCTGCCCGCACTGCAGTTGAGTGCCGGCACAGACCCCAACCGCCTTGTCGGCAGCCTGAACGAGGACGAGTTGCGCCTGGTGCTTGAGCAGACCATGGAACAGAACACCGTCACTCTGCGTAACCGCATCAACGAGCTCGGCGTGTCCGAATCGATCGTGCAGCGCCAGGGTGGCACCCGGTTGGTCGTGCAGCTGCCGGGTGTTCAGGACACCGCGCGCGCCAAACGTGTCATCGGCGCAACTGCAACGCTTGAGTATCGCGCGGTGGTCGATGGTGATCCGTACGCCGCGCGCGATACCGGCCGTGTGCCACCCGAGGCCAAACTGTTCAACCGTCGTGAACTGGGTGCCGACGGCAAGCCCGTACCTGTACTACTGGCGAAGGCCGTAATCGCTTCCGGTGACCAATTGACGGGTGCCATGTCGGGCCTGGACTCGCAGTCCGGTACGCCCAAGGTTGACATCACCCTGAATTCCGCCGGTGGTCAGCGCATGCTGGAGTTCACCCGCAACAACGTCGGCAAGCCGATGGCGGTGGTGTTCATTGAACGCACCCAGGAAACCCGCGTCGTCAACGGCAAGGAAGAGCTGGTCCCGACCATCAAGGAAGAAGTGATTTCGGTGGCAACTGTCCAGGGCGTGTTCGGCAGTACTTTCCAGACGACCGGTCTGGACAGTCCGGAAGAAGCCAATCAGCTCGCTCTGCTGCTGCGCGCGGGTTCGCTGGCGGCACCGATGGACATCATCGAGGAACGCATCATCGGCCCGAGCGTGGGTGCGGAGAACATCAGGGCCGGTGTTTCCGCGGTTGCGTTCTCTTTCCTGGTGGTGATGTTCTTTTTCGTGATCTATTACAAGACCTTCGGAATGATCACCAACGCCGCCCTGATCATCAACCTTCTGATGATGGTGGCGATAATGTCGCTGATTGGCGCCACGCTGACTTTGCCCGGTTTGGCCGGAATCGCGCTGACCGTAGGCATGTCGGTTGACGCCAATGTGCTGATCAATGAGCGTATCCGAGAAGAGCTGCGTGCCGGCAACACCCCCTTGAACAGCATTGCCAATGGCTACGACAAGGCGGCCGGAACGATCGCCGATGCCAATATCACCGCCATGCTGGCCGGTGTCGCTCTTCTCGCGTTCGGCACTGGCCCGGTCAAGGGTTTCGCCATCACCCTGATCCTCGGCATCCTTACCTCGATGTACAGCGCGGTGTCTGCATCGCGCGGCATCGCCACGCTCATCTACGGCCGTCGGCGCAAGCTGGCTGGCCTCTCGATCTGAGGCCCCGCACCGATGAATCTGTTTCCATACGACAGCCGCTTCGATTTCATGCGGCTTCGCAACGTATCTCTCATCATCGCCCTCGCTCTGCTGCTGGTTTCGCTGGCAGCGATCCCGGTGCGTGGTTTCAACTTCGCCCTCGATTTCACCGGCGGCACCGTGGCCGAACTGCATTTCGAGAAGTCGGTAGATGTGAATGCCGCCCGTACCACCTTGGAGGCCGCGGGCTTCGAGGGAGCACAGGTGCAGAGCTTCGGTGCTTCCAACGAGGTGCTGGTCCAGCTGCAGCCGACTGAGGGTGATGCGAACGCCCAGCGTACTGGCGATGTCCTGCTGAAAGCGCTGAACAGCAGCGACAATCCGGGCACCTTGGTGCGCAGCGATTTCGTCGGTCCGCAGATCGGAAAAGAGCTTGCTACCAACGGCGTCTATGCCTTGTTGCTGGTGGTTGCCGGATTCCTGATCTACATTTCATTGCGTTTCGAATGGAAGTTCGCGGTGGCCGCGACTCTCACCACGTTGCATGACGTGATGCTGGCAATCGCTTGGTTTGCAATCAGCGGCCACGAGTTCGACCTGAACGTGCTTGCAGGCATTCTGTCGGTGATGGGGTACTCGATCAACGATACGATCGTGGTGTTCGATCGCGTGCGCGAGAACTTCCGTACGCTTCGACTCAGCCCCGTAGAGGTCATGAACCGAGCGGTCAACCAGACCATGTCGCGTACGATCATTACCTCCTTCGTGGCTCTGCTGACCGTGCTGGCTTTGTATTTCTACGGCGGCCCTTCGTTGAAGGGCATGGCGGAATCGCAGATCATCGGTATCGTGATCGGTACTCTGTCATCGATTTTCATTGCGTGTCCGCTGCTGCTTTGGCTGGGCGCTAGCAAGGAGGATCTCTTGCCCAAGGCACAGGATGAAGCCGAGCTAGCCCGCCGGCCCTGACCGTTCCCACCACTTTTGACAACGAAAAGGCGCCCTTGCAGGCGCCTTTTCCGTTGCAGGGAATTGACAAGCTGTCGGGGCCTGCAACGGCACCAACAGAGGTGCTGGTGGTACTGGCCGGAATCACGATCTACGAGCCGCTGCGCTTTGAGTGGAAGTTCGCATTTGCCACCGTCGCCGGAGAAATGCAAGTCGCGATCGTGATCCTCGGCGCGTCTTCGCGGCTGGGATGGAGTTTGACCTGGCCGTGCTGGCCGCGATTCTGACGGTCGACGGCGACTCGGCGAACGACAAGCACGTCGTGTTCGACCGCGTGCGCGAACTGTTCCGCGCCAGCCGCAAGGACGACCGCGAGGGCATCATCAACCGCGCGATCAACAGCACTCTGTCGCCTACGATCATGACTTCTCTGACGACGATGCGGACGTGCGTCGCGCTGTACTTCTGGGGCGGCACCGCCCTGCAGGGCTTCGCCTTCGCCCTGATCGTCGGCAACGTGGTTGGCACCCGATCCACCATCTTCTTCGGCAGCCCCCTGTAACTGAACCTGGGCGTGTCCAAGCAAAAACATGATGCCTCGCGCCAAGGACTGCGAGGTGCTGAATCATCGGCGGTAGCCGTTCTTGAGTTGACACCCTGATCGCCGGATCCACGTGATGGCGACATCAGGGAGCCCTCGTCTTTTGGGTTGCCCCTAGGGGTTTCGGGCGGAGCAAACCTCGCAAAGGGCGGGCTGCTAGTGCATCAGAATCGACCGTTGTTGGCTTTCATGGGTTTGGATGCACTTCGCGTTCAAGATTTGTCAACAGCCGCGGTGATCAGGCGGCGATATCGGTGGCGTTTTTCCTGGATCGTTCATGAGCCTGATTTCAGTTTGCTCGGCCTTGGCCTGCGCGGCCCGCACTTTCAGCGTGCTTGCGCTCTTCTGCGTCGTGCTGTGCGCACAGAGCGCCTTTGCGCAGACTGATGCGGTTTGTGCGGAAGTTCGAATCGAGATCCGCCAGAAGCTGAGTCTTGAGCGTCAAGGATTTGATGCTGTCCTTCGCATCCGCAACGGTTTGACCAGCGCTGCAGTTGAGTCGGTCGCTGTCAATATTCTGTTCACTGATGAGCTCGGCAACCCCGTGCTGGCGAGCGGCGATCCGAATCAGTTGGGTGCGGCATTTTTCGTGCGACTGGACGGACTTGAGGATCTCGGAGCGGTCGACGGTTCCGGCGTGGTCGCGCCCGCCAGCACCGGGACAGCTCGATGGTTGATTGTCCCCGCCGCGAACTCCGGCGGTGATCTCCCGAGCGGGCGTCGCTACCGTGTCGGCGCGAGAATCACCTACACACTCGGCGGTGAAGCGCGATCGGTCGATGTGGTGCCTGAAACAATTACGGTTCGGCCGCAGCCGCGCTTGGCGTTGGACTACTTTCTCGCTGGTGATGTGTACTCGGACGACGCATTTACGCCGGAGCTGGAGCCCGCGGTGCCGTTCACCTTGGGTCTGCGCGTGCGCAACGTGGGTGCCGGTGTTGGCAACAACGTGCGGATCGAGTCCTCCCAGCCGCGCATTGTCGAAAACAAGCTTGGGCTACTGATCGGCTTCAACCTCATCGGCGGTTTTGTTGACGACTCCCCGTCATCGGCCTCACTCGCGCTGTCCTTGGGCAACCTCCAGCCGGGTAGCACGCGGATGGCCCGCTGGTTGATGGAAACCACACTGAGCGGGCGCTTCGACGAGATCGAAGCCCGCTACAGTCATGCAGACTCGCTTGGCGGCAGTTTGACGTCATTGATCGAGGGCGAGCCGCGCAGTCACTTGCTGGTGCGAGATGTGCTGGTGGATCTGCCGGGGCGCGACGGTGTGCGCGATTTCCTGGCGCGAGATGGCGATGCTCTGCGCGTGTACGAATCCAGCGGTGTGGATACCGTGGTGACCGATGCGTCGGCAGTGGCCAGCCTTGTGACTGGGGCTGTTCCAGGGCAGTACCGATTGACCCTGCCGTCCCAGCCCGGCTTGACCTACGCGCGCGTGATTGATCCCAGCGCGGGGACTGCAACAGCAATACAGGGATTCCGCGCAGACGGCTCGGCCTTGCCGGCAGAGAACGTGTGGTTCACTAAACGCCGAAACGCCAGCTTGGCCTGGGTCTACTACCTCAATGTGTTTGACGCCCGCGGTGGCGGAAGCTTCAGTCTGCGGACCGATCTGCCTCCGGCAACCGCCAGCCTGTCCGGGCGGGTTTTCTTGGACGCGAACGCCAACGGCGCAGAGGACCCGGCTGAGCCCGGTCTTGAAGGCGTGAGTCTGACGCTTGACGGAAGCGCTGCGGGGGCGGTCGTACAGCGTTCTACCTTGAGCAACGCGCAGGGCGAATTCAGCTTCACCGGTTTGCCGGCGGGCACATTTAGCATTGCGGTTGGGGCTGTCACCGGCCTTGTGGACGGTGTGCCTGTCGCCGGCAGCGCCGGCGGCCTGACAGACGCAGCAGCTATTCGCCAGATCGGCTTGGGTGTTGCTCAGTCTGCTGATGGCTACCGCTTCGCCAAACTGGAGCCTGGCGTCTCGGCACAGGCGGATCTTCAGCTCGCCCCGATTGAAGGCCCCGAGCAGGCCACCGCTCAGCAAGCGGTGGCGTACTCGCTTCGCGCTCGTAACCTCGGCCCTCAAGGCGGTAGCGGCAGTACCCAGTTGACTCTGCCCGAGGAGTTCGAGATCACCGGTGCGTCGGCGTCTCAGGGCACTTTCAATGCCAGCACCGGGCTTTGGGTTCACGGCAGCCTTGCGGCAGGTGCCGAGCAGTCGATCCTGCTGCAGGGGCGCTTCACCTCGGCCGGCAGTTTCTCGTTTGCCGCTGCGATCAGCGCAGTTGCGGGCGGCTCCAAAGACCCCGATCCATCGAACAACCTCAGCAGTGTTCAAGTGGAAGTCAGCCCCGATGCGATTCTGACGGCGGGTTTGCAGCTCAGCCGGAGTACGCGTGTTTTGGTTTGGGCGACATGTGCATCTGGCAGCGGGCCGGCCTGCGTTGAAGGCCGCTTGCAGCGCTGGCGTGCGCTGCTTCAGGGGCGGGTGCCGGCCACGCTCACCAGCGAGCCGGCCGAGTTTCGTCGCGCATTGCGTAGCGGCGATTGGAACCTGGTGCTGGTGGATGGATCCTTGCTGCCACTCGAATCAGGGGGGCTCATCAACGAGTCGCGCGAGCTGCTGCGGCGCGGTGGCGGGTTGATCTTGTCGGGAACGCGCGACAGCTCGTGGGCGCGCTTCGAGACCTTGGCGGGCTTGGGCGGCAGCACGCCGCTAGCCGGTACAAGTGCTGATCTGCAACTGGTTGACAGCGAGTTCTTTGCCGCGGGGAGCGTCCCCGTCCTTGGGCCTCTGAACGCGTTCAACCCGACGAATGGGCGCGCGCTTGGCGCTGCGACAGGCGGCGAGATTCTGGTCGCTGCGGCGCCTGCCGCGGCGGTCGATGCTCGCGTACTGGCCTTCGGCTTCGACCTGCTTGCGCTGCTGGAGGGTGGAGCAGGGGCATCCTTGACCGGTTCGATCCTGGCAGGGGCAGCTGCGAACCCGCCCGCTGTGCTGCTCACTGCAAGTCCCATCGCGCTGGCTGCGGAAGTTCGCCGCGAGGCCCGATCCGCTGCGGGAGTGATGGAGTTGGGCGTAGAGCTTGCTCCTGGGTTCGAACTGCTTGCCGCGAACCCAGCGCCTGATTCGGCCCTGCCGCTGCGCCTTGACTGGCTGCGTAGCGTGCCTCCGACCGAGCTGCCGTTTGTCGTCCAACTTCAACTGCGCACGCCGCCGGCGGCTGGGCAGGTCGCCCTGCGAGCGCTTGCGGACTTGGAGAACGAAGTCGCTGAGCGCTCGTTGACGCTCGCGTTGCGTGACCGTGCAGTCCAAGCAACAGCCGCTGTCGCTGCACTTGAAGGTCTGACCGCCGCGCCGGGCGCGCAGGCGGAGGCGCTGGCGCGCAGCCGATCTCTGGTGCAACAGGCTCTGGCGGAGTTCTCGCCCGGCAATGGTGGTTCGGCGCTGTCGCATCTGCTGTCGGCCATCGAAGCACTGCGTGTGCTCCCTCAGCCGGAGGCTCGGTCCGCTGAGTTGGGTGTTTCCTGGCTGTTGGCGGCGATGGCCCGCGAGGCGGGCGAGCCGGGCACTGACATTTTTGCCAACGGTTTTGAGGCGGTGCGCTGATGCGGCGTTCGCCTGCACATCGCAGGCCCGGTCGGCTGCTTCAGTACGTGTCCGTAGCCTTGCTTGGCGGAATGCTGCAGGCCGCTGCTGCCCATGCGGTTGACTGTCCCTTGAAAGATGCCGGTGAGTCAGACGGCGCTCTGCGGCCGGTACGTGCGGCCCCTGCGGCCAGCCCGCGATCTGCAGGGGCGCAATCGGGCGAAGTTGTCGACGCGCGCCCGGAGGAGGGCGACAGTTGTCGGGTCGATGCCACGGTCGCGCGCGCTCAGGTGGGAAGCATTCTTGTCGATATGCGCGGGCCTCAGTACTCCGATGTTCACCCGCTGGAGGGCGCTTTGCAGATGCGCCGTAGCGAGCTGTCGCCGGCCCGTGTGCGGGAGCTGTCTGCGCCCCTGCTGTTGATAGGCAGCGGTTTGGACGATTCGGTGCTGGATGCGCTGTGTCTGCGCTTGCGCGCCGAGGCCAGCCCGCAGTTTTCGCTGCAGGTCGTGCGCGGCGGCGCGCGCGCGTGGCGTGCCGGAGACACATCGGAGATCCAGCCTGCCGTGAACGAGAAGCTCTCACCGCCACAATTGTTCAGCCTGTTGCAGGACTCCACGGTGGTTCTGCTGGTTGGGCCGGGGGTCGCCGGGCAAATCGACATCAATCTGGCCCGCGTGGTCAGGCTGCCCGCTGGCGGCCCCGATGCGCGCCTGGTTGATCGCCTTCGTGCCCAAGCCAGCGATGCCTTGGTGCTGTGGACGACTGAGCCTGAGCCCGCATGGCAGGCCCGTCTCGCGCAGCCCGGGATGCCCCTGCTGTGGATCTTTGAAGACGGTCACGACCAGTACGCGCGCTGGCGCGCGAACCAGTCGGCGCAGGTGGCCACGCGTGCAGCCGTATCGAGTCAGGGTTGCCGCTGGAACTGAGTCAGGCGATCACAAGCATCGACTGCAGATGCGCGTGGCTGGCCGAGAGTGAAGGAGATGGTGCTGTCACTGCAGCATTTGGGATTGGGTCGGTCGCCTGCGCATAGATGCGCTGCGACCCGCCCGCAGCGGGGGCCGGTCCGTCCGGCTGCGCGGTCGCAGCAGCGATCGGGCCAGACGGAATTGATACGTGGTTTTTTCAGAGGAAGTCTCATGCGCAGTTCGGGTATTGCAGGTGTGGCGGGGTTGGGGCTGCTGACGCTGGCGCTGAACGCGCTGGCTTTCGACAGTGGAAGCACGGGCGCGGACGGTGCGTTGACGCCCACTGTGAACACCGAGGTGCCGCTGCCGGAAAGCGGCACGCTGAACTATACGTCGATCAACATTCCCGACGGCGTGCGGGTGACGTTTCGGCCGAATGCCAGCAACACCCCGGTGACGCTTTTTGGTCAGCGGGAATGCAGTGATCGCGGGCATCCTGGATGTCAGCGGTCAAGCCGGACCGGACACCAATGGCGCCGGCGATGGCAATGTGGCTGACGATGGCCTGCCGGGGCGTGGTGGTCCCGGAGGGTTTGGAGGTGGGCGCGGGGGGCAGCCGGATGCGTCCACAGCGGTGGGCAGTCGGCGTACCGGCGCTTCGGGTATTGGACCGGGCGGCGGGCGTCCAAGCATCGCGGTGTTTAGTTCAAGCTGTCATGGCGGCGGCGCCAGTTTTTCGACCTTGGGTGCAGTGCCCGCAGGCAACAGCGGCTGCAATAATCCAGTCCCGCCGACATATGGCAATGCGGACTTGATGCCTCTTGTCGGCGGGTCCGGCGGCGCAGGCGGCAGTGGATCCACCGGCGTGGGCGGTGCTGGTGGTGGTGGCGGAGGCGGAGCCTTGCTGATTGCGGTCAGCGGCACCCTAAATGTGAGCGGCAGCGGACAAGTGCTTGCGAATGGCGGCCGCGGCGGCCGCATTGGCGCCATAAGTAGCGACAACCTCGGCGCGGTCGGCGGTGGCGGCAGTGGCGGTGGCATTCGCCTTGTGGCGACGACAATCACCGGCGCCGGTGTCATCAGTGCGATGGGTGGAGCCCGCGGCGGTTATTCCAACGAGGGCAGCTCTCTGGCAGCCTTTGCAGGTGCTGGTCGGATTCGGCTGGAAGCCGAGTTCATGCAACGCGGCACGCCATCCACCCCGAACTACACCAGTGGCCTGCCCGGCCCGCTGTTCCTGATCGGCCTGCCCAGCTTGCGCATCTCCCGAGTGGGCGGCATCAACGCGCCAGCCGCGCCCACCGGCTATGCCGATGTGGTGCTGCCGACCAATGCGCCGAACCCGGTCGAGCTGGTATTGGCAACCCGCAATGTGCCCTTGGGCAACACGCTGTCGATCATCGTGACGCCCCCGAGCGGCGTTCCGCAGACCGTCGTGTCCGGTGCGATCGCCGGCAGCCTGGAGAACGGCACCGCGGTGGCCAATGTCGATATCCCGATCGGTCCGAGTGTTCTGCTGGCCACGCTCACCTACTCGGTCAGCGGAGCCCAGGCCCAGCAGCTCTCGCTCTATACCGGCGGTGAGCCGGTGGTGCAGGTGGAGCTGGCCGCACAGCTGGGCGCGGGCCCTGGGATGGTGACCCTGATCACTGAAGCCGGCCGCCGTTTCGAAGTCGCCGCGTCAGCGCTTTAAACCGAACGGATTGCAAGGACGGCGCAATGGCTCTGGCATCTCTTGGCTTCCGGCCGCGCGGCAACGCGTCGGCGCGCGGCCTGCACCTCGGCGTTCTGTTGGGCGGCCTGTTGGCTTTGCTCGCGGTTGCGAATGCAACTGCGGCGGTGCCGTCTGCCGCGTGTGACCAGACCAACACGCCGACATGCTCGTCGCGGTCGGAAGCCAAGAACGCGAAGTGGACCTTGCGTCCCGGCGATGTTCTGACGAGTGCGCCCCTGGGCGTGCAGCGTCAGGGCAACAGCACGCGAAGCCTGCAGCTGCTTGCGCCGGTCCTGGGCGTCGAGCGCACTGGCCCGACGCAGTCGCGCGAATGGCTGCATACCGGGGCCGCCATCGGGGTGGTACGTGGCAGCCTGGTGCAGTCGATCGTTCCGGGCCGCGTCGCTCGCGGCCAGAACGCACAGCCGATCGCCCTGCTTGGCATTGGCCTTGCGGCTGGCGTCAACGTGCGCGTGCTGCCGGCGGATGGCATTCAAGTCACGGTCGTCGATCGCGCGGGTGACGGCAGTCGCGTCAATCTGGAAGTGTCGGTCGCTGGCGAAGCGGCCGCCGGGCTGCGCCTGCTTCAGCTCGTTGATTCGCAGGGGCAGCCGCTGCCAAGCGCCGATTTGGCAGCGCGCGCGCTGTTGGTCGCGGATGCGGCGCCTCACATCCTCAGCGTCAGTCCACAGCTGTTACTGCCTGGTAGCCGCACCGAGCTACTGATTCGGGGGCGCGATCTTCGCGCATTGCCAGAACAGGGCCGCGGCGTGCTGACTGAAACCCTCGTGCGCCTAAGTCCCGCAGCCGATGTAGTGCTCGATAGCTCGGCGCGCGTCAATGCCGCCGGCGATGAAGCGCGCATCCATGTGCAGGTGGGTGCATCCGCTGCACCCGGCCCACGCCGCGTTGAAGTGGAAACCGCCAGCGGACTCTCGGCCGCTACGTCTGAGCCTGCCAACACCGTGCAGATTGCCGCGAGCCCCGTACTCCGTGAGTACGCGCCGGTGCTGGCGCCGGTGCTGGGCGTCCAGCGCAGCGATCCCATGACTGTTGAGCGCTTGCTCACGGGCGCCGCATTGGGTGTCGTGCGGGGACCGGCCATCCGCAGCCTTCAGCCCCCAGCGGTGAATCCTGGAGAAACCGTGGTGGTGCGGCTGCTAGGCGAAGGATTGGCTGGGGCCTCGCTCGCCCAGTTGGTGCCGGCCGACGGCATGCTGGTAAGCGCCGGCAGTCTGCAGGCCAGCGACCAGGAAGTCAGTTTCGAACTCCGGGTTGATCCCGCTGCCGCCCTTCTGCCGCGTCGGGTGCAGCTGCAGATCGGGTCCGTGCTGCTGAATGCACCTGTTCTGCTGCAGTTGCGTGGAGCGCTGCCCGAACTGCTGGCGCTCAGTCCAAACGTACTGATTCGAAACGGCGAAAGCCAGACCATCGAGATCCAGGGCCGCAACCTTGGGCAGGTCAATGCCGCGCGCCTGTTGCCGGACACCGGCATCATCATCGAGTCCCTGCAGGTGCACGGCCCAGCCCGCGCCACCTTGGTTTTGCGGGCATCCGCAGCCGCTCCCCGCGGCCCGCGTGTGCTCCAGTTGCGCACGGCAGGCGGCGACAGTACTGATCAAGTGGCCGCGACCAACACCCTACGCATCATCGACCGCAGCGAACTGCTCACGCCGCTGGTTGCGCCTGTGCTCGGCGTCACGCGCGAACTGGGGCCCCAGCCCCCGCTTGAGCGCGCGCTGTGGTCGTCCACGCTGGGTGTCCAGCGCGGCGCGTTTGCATCCTCGCTCAATCCATCGCGCCTGCCGCGCGGTGCCAGCTTCGAGGTGATCGTTCGCGGCCAAGGTCTGGTCGGAACGGACAGCGTGCAGGTTGAGCCCCCCGCTGGCGTCGAGGTCGCGTTGGGGCCGATCGCCGAAGACGGAAGCACGGCGCGACTGCAGGTCACGGTGGCCGCTGACGCCAGCCCCGGACCAAGACGCGTGCGCCTGGCCCGTGCTGGTGCCGCGGTCGAGTTCACGCCGGCCGACGCCGCCCTGCTGACGATTCTCAGCAATGCAGCTTCGTCACCGCTGGCGCTGGCGGACAGCTACACCCTGCAGGCAAATCGAGTCTTCGACGTTGCAGCCCAACAAGGCGTGCTGATGAACGACATCGACCCCCTTGGCGGCAACCTGAGCGCAGTGCTGCGCGCGGCCCCGGCCAATGGTGTTCTGCAGCTGCGCAGCGACGGCGGTTTCCAGTACACCCCGAACGCTGACTTCGCCGGCACCGATGCCTTCGACTACTCGGCCAGCAATGGCACATCGCTTGGCAATGCCGCACGCGTCACCCTGCGCGTCGATGAGCTGCACGATGCCGTGGATGACGCCTACGTCGCCCGCGACGATCGTGCCCTGGTGGTCCCCGCTGCAGAAGGTCTGTTGGCAAATGACCGCATCGGCGCTGGTCCCGCGCCGGAGATCGTGCTCGACCCGCCGGCGAGTGTGAGCGGCCTGCAGTTCGCGGCCGATGGCAGTTTCACCTTCAGTGCCAGCACGGCAGGAACGATCGAGTTCCGCTATCGCTTGCGTACCGCAACGAGCCTGAGTCTGCCTGCGCGAGTGCGGATTGTCGTTTCAGCAGTGAACGAGGCACCGGTTGCCGCAAACGATGCCTATACCCTGCGCCAGGGCGCGCGGCTCGATGTGGCTGCGGCGCAAGGCGTGCTTGCGAACGACAGTGACCCCAACGGCGATGCGTTGACGGCGGCGGTGCGCACCGCACCTGGCGTGGGTGCTCTGACCCTGCAGCCCAACGGCGGTTTCAGCTTCGCCGCGCCGACTGGTTTCTTCGGCGTCACCAGTTTCGAGTATGAAGTGCGCGATCCGCGCGGTCTCGCCGACACCGCCAGCGTATCCATCACTGTGTCCGAACTGGACCTGCCGCCTGCGCCGGTGTTGGCGTCCCCGGCAGATGGCGCAACCGTCTACCGGCCGCAGCTGGCGATCAGCGGTTCGGCTCAGCCGGGCAGCCGCGTTCAGCTCTACTTGGATGACACACCGGTCGGCGCGCAGGTGAGTGTCAGCCAAGGCGGCGGCTTTGCCGCAAGCGTGGTGCTCCCAGGCGAGGGCACGCACCGCATCTCCGCCGATGCGCGCAACGCGCGCGGTGTGGGCCCGCGCAGCCCGGATCGTTGGGTCACCTACGTCGCTGCGGCACCGCAGATCAGCCTGACCAGCCCAAGCGACGGCGCCCTGATTGAGCAGGATGTCGACGTGACCGTGGCGGTGGTGGACCCCAGCGGGATCCAGCACGTCGAGTATTTCGTCGACGGGCAGCAGCAGGCCCGGGTTGTGGCCGCGCCGTGGTCCTGGCGCTGGGCGATCGGAGCGTTCGCCGACGGTTCGCGCAAGTTGTCTGCGCGCGTTACCAATCAGGTCGGGCTCAGCGCTGATGCCGAAGTGGATGTGGTGGTGCAGAAGCTGCCGCCGCCTGCACCCCCGGTGCCCACGCCCTACGTCGGCGAGCTGATTGGCTTGAGTCCGGAAGTTTCGTTTGGCGAGCAGCCGGTGCGGATTCGCGGTCGGGCGATCGAGCGGCAGGGCTCAGCGCCGGTACCGAACGCGCTGCTGGTTCTGCTGTTGGAGGTTGGCGGCTTCGAGCGTCGAATCAACCTCGCTACCGACGCAGCCGGCGCCTTTGATTTCAACTTCCAGCCAGCGGCCACCGATGCGGGCAGCTACCGGGTATCCGTGCGGCATCCCGATCAGGCCGATCCTGCCTGGCAAGGGCAGTTCCTGCTGAATCGAGTCCGCGTGAACCCAAGCGTCTTCAACTTGAATGCAGCGCGCACAGTCGCCGCGAACGTGCCATTGACCCTGACCGCGAGTGCTGGAACCGGCGCAAGCAATCTACGTCTGCTGGCTCTGCCGGCCGATCAGCCCTCCGGCGCATTGCCGCCCGGTTTGCAGTTGTTGCTACCGAATCCCGTGAGCCTGGCGGCCGGTGCCTCACGCACCGTGCAGGTCAGCTTCACCGGTGGAAGCAGTACGCCCGAGGCGGGCACCGTGGTGCTGAGCCTGGTGGCCGATGAATCCGGCGCCGCTCCGCGCGCTCGCGTCAGCATCGCGTATCGGCTCAGCGCGCCTTTGCCATCGCTGGCGCCACGGCCCACTGCGCTGCAGGGCGGAGTCGTGCAGGGCGGGCAGATCACCTTGTCGACCGAGGTCATCAATCAAGGCCTGCTGGCCGCCGAAGGGGTGCGGGTAGAGCTGCTGAATGCCGCGGGCAATGGCCCGCCGCCGTCGTGGGTTCAGCTCAGCTCTCCGGCGGCGATCGGCAGCATCGGGGTGGGTGAACGCCGCGCCGTCCAGGTCACCGCCTCACCGGGCAGCGCGATCAGCGACGGGGTCTACGTCGTGCGTGCGCGGGTCACTGCTGCGAACGCCAATGCGGGCGATGTGCCGATCAGCATCAGCGTGACCCAGGATGGTGAGGGCGACCTGCGCTTCCATGTGGCCGACATCTACACCGAGACACCGGGCGTGAACGGCCAGCCGATACCCGGGGTTTCCGGTGCCCGCATCCGGCTTCAGCACGAAACCCTGCCTGATCTTCGGCGCGAGGTAACGACCGATGCCAACGGCATTGGCGTACTGCAGGCACTGCCGGCTGGACGCTACCGTTGGCGCGCCTCGGCGCCCGACCACGCCGAAGCCAGCGGCCGCGTGCTGGTGGAGCCGGGGCTGGAGGTGCCGGTGGACGTCTTCCTCGATTTCGAGCTGGTCACTATCGATTGGGACGTCAATGAAACCGTTATCGAGGACGAGTACGACATCGTCATCGGTGCCACCTTCCGCACCGAAGTGCCGGCGCCCGTGGTGCTGATGGAACCCGTGTTCGTGAACCTGCCCGCCATGCAGGTGGGCGAAGAGTTCAGTGGCGAACTGACCATCAGCAACTACGGCCTTGTGCGCGCCGACAACGTGGTGTTCTCGCCGGCCGCCAGCGATGCCAATTTCCGCTTCGAGTTCCTCGGCGAAGTGCCTACCGAACTTGCGGCGCGCGAGCGTGTGCGCATCGCCTACAAGATCACCGCACTGCAGGCGTTGCCGGCAGTGGCGCTGGATATGCTCGGCCGCGACCCGCTGAGGATGACTGAGCCGGAAGACCAACCCTTCCAGTTCACCGGGCAGCGCTCCGGGCCCAGTTGCAGCAGCTACCGCCGCGCCGCCGCACTGCAGTACGACTATCAGTGTGCGAACGGTGCAGTGCGCGCCGGATCCTGCAGCACCGCCTGGGGCCGCACCTGGGGCGCGCAGTGCGGCGGTCCGGGTGGGACAACGATTTCCGTCTGCAACGGCACCAGCTGCGGGAACGGCGGCGGCTGGGGCGGCGGTGGCGGCGGCATTCCGATGGACCCAGGCCCCGGCTGCACCCCGAACTGCAAGAAGTGCTGCGGCGGAGGTGGTACTGGCGGAGGAGGCGGAGGAGGCGGAGGCGGAGGAGGCGGAGGCGGTGATGGCCCCGGTGACTAGCCAGACCCAAGCCGCCGCAAACCGTCCTTCAAAAACGCGCTCCCATCCGATCCGAAGCACCCAAGCGCCGCTGGCGCCCCCTAGTTGGAACCCTTGATCATGCTGTCTTCGTTCTGCCTCAGTCTTTCCCGCCGCGCCGCGGCCCTCGCGCTGTTGGCCCTGCTTGCACTTTCAGCACAGGTGCACGCCCGCGGCGAGGTGTTTCTGCCGACTGGCGAGTACCGCGTGAACGCGGAGGACATGCGGATCAAGGTGCGCAACGGCTACGTGGTGTTTTTGCGCAGCTGGCGGGCGGACGATCTCAACAAGGGTGAGTTCCGCTGGCACCCGAACCCGGCCTGGGACGACCTGCGTTTCGAGCTGGATGTGATCGACGGCGTGCCGAAGTCGATCCTGCGCTCGGGCTCGCGGTTCGAGCGCAGCGGCAATGATGTGTACGTATTTCCAGCGCGAGTTTTTCATCCGCGCCGAGCGCGATGCCGACGCTGAGATCACCGGCTGGCGCTGGTACGACCGCAGCGGCGAATGGATCACCTACGACGCCCAGGGCCGCATCGCCAGCTACGGCAATCGCAACGGCCTGACGGTGCGCTTCACGCGCAACGCCGACGGCCGCATCGACGAGCTGCGCGACCGCGCCGACGCCTTGATCGCGCGCTACACCTGGGTCGGCGACGAACTGCGGGGCATTACCGATCGCGCCAATCGCAGCGTGCAGTACCGCTATACCGCCGGGCGCCTGAGCCAAGTGGTGGACGTGCTCGGCAAACCCTGGAACTACACCTACCAGGGCGGCCTGTTGCGCACGCTGGAAGACCCCGAAGGCCGCACCACCACCGTGCACTACGGCGGCAACCGCGTGGTGCGGGTGATCGACCCGCTGCTGCAGGAAACCACCTACAGCTACGACTACGACCGCGTCAGCCGCGAGTACACGGTGGTGATGCGCACGCCTGAGCAGCGCCGCACCGAGCGCCGCTACGATGTCGATGGCCGCCTGCTGCGCGAAGAAATCGGCAGCCGGGTGAGCAGCCAACTGCTGAAAGACGGCGAGTTCGTCGAGATCAGCGTCGACGAGCGCGGCCTGCGCACCCGCACCGAGCTGGATGCGAACCGCAACCCCGTGCGTGTGGTCTACCCGGACGGTACGCAGACCCTGAGCCGCTATGACGGCACCTACGGCAACCTGCTGGAGCATACCGACGAGCGCGGCGTGCGCAGCACCTACCAGTACGACCCCTCCGGCCGCCTGATCCGCCAGACCGAAGCGGTCGACACGCCCGAACAGCGCGTCACCGAGTTCGTCTACAACACCCACGGCGAGCGCACCCAGCGCACCGTCAAGGGCGCCACGCCGGCCGGGGACGTCGTCACCGACTGGACGTATGACGCCTACGGCAACGTCGAAACGGTCACCGACGGCGAGCGCCACACCACCCGATTCACCCACCACGTCAGCGGCATCTGGCTGACCCGCCGCGACCCGCTCAACCGCACCTGGACGCAGGAAGTGAACGCCGCCGGCTGGGTCACCGTCCAGCTCGATCCGATGGAGCACCGCGTGGATCACGAGTACGACGACGTCGGCAACCGCACGGCCACGATCGATGCCGCGCGCAAGCGCAGCGAGTTCGAGTACGACGGTCTGGATCGGCTGGAAAAGACCATCGACCCGCTGCGCGGCGAGCAGATCACCACCTACTTCGATGACGGCCAAGTCAGAACCCAGCGCGACGAGACCGGCGCGATCACGACCTACGCTTACGACGCTGATGGCCGCCTCGACACCACGACCGACCCGGCTGGCAACGTCACCCGCATGGTCTACGGCGATGCCGCCAGCGGCCTGGCCGGCCTGCTGGTGGCGATGGAGTATCCGACCTACCGCGAGGAGTACCGCTACGACACGCGCGGCCGCCGCACCCAGACCATCCGGATTCTGCCGGCGGCCAACGGCCAGCCGGAGCGCCGCGAAGTGCAGGCCACCGGCTACGACGCGGCGGGCAACCGCATCGCTGAAACCGACCCCGCCGGCCGCAGCACGCTCTACGCCTACGACGCGCTGGCCCGCCTCATCAGCACCACCGATCCGGCGGGTGGCGCCACCGCCTACACCTACGACCCCCGCGACAACCTGCTGAGCCTGAGCGACGCCAACCGCAATACCCACACCTTCACCTACGACCGCAACAACCAAGTGCGCACCGAAGCCCGGCCCAGCGGTGCCACCATCACCTACAGCTACGACGATGCCGGTCAGCTGACCCAGCGGCTCAGCCCCGGCGGCGAGCGCCGCGTGTTCGGGTACGACGACGCGGGCCGCAAGACCGACGAGCGCCACTATGCCGCAGGCGAAGACCAGCCCAGCGAAACCATCGACTACGACTACGACCCGCGCGGTCTGCTCGAGGCCTACACCCAGGTCACCGACCCCGGCACCCCTCAGCAGGCCGGCACCGCCGCCACCTACACCTACAGCGACAAGGGCGAGAAGACCGGCGAGACGATCACCTACCGCCGCGGCAGCGGCGCGGCCGCGATCGAGTTCAGCCACAGCCTCGGGCGTCGCTACCGCGCCAATGGCCAACTGGAGGCCATGACCTATCCCGACGGCACCGAAGTGGCCTACGGCTATGACCCGCAGAATCGCCTGACCTCAGCCGGTCTGCCGGGCGGCGGCCAGATCCAGTGGAGCCAGTGGCAGTGGCAGCAGCCGACCCGCGTGCAGATGCCGGGCGCCGTGCGCACGCTGGAATTCGACGGCTTCCAGCGCCCCACCCGCATTCGCAGCCAGGCTATCGGCGGCGGCAGCGCGGCCAATCCGGCCGGCGCGGTAATCATGGATTACCGCTACCGCTTTGACGCCACCGGCAACATCACCCAGCGCGAGACTGAGGACGGTGCGTTCAACTACGGCTATGACCCGCTGAACCGGCTGACCGCCGCCACCCCGCCACCGTCCCTGCAGGTCGACCCGGCTGCACCGGAAGCCGACAAGCTGCCGGTCGAGGCCTACAGCTACGACCCCGTGCACAATCGCCTGAGCAGCCAGCACCAGCCTGGGGAATGGCGCTACAACGCAGACAATCAGCTGCTCGGCTATGGCCTCGGCAGCGAGCAGGTCAGCTTTGCCTACAACGCCAACGGCCACACCGAACGCGAAACCACTGGCGACCCGGTCGCGCCGCTCAAGCTGCGCGACTACCGCTACAACGCGGCCGAGCGTTTGACTGCGATTGACGAGAACGGCCAAGCGCTAGGCCGCTACCGCTATGACCCGATGGGGCGGCGGGTGTACAAGGAGACGGCGACCGAGACTACGTGGTTTATCTACGCCGACGAAGGGCTGGTAGCTGAACTGCGTGCCGATGGTAGCGTCAAGCGCGGCTACGGCTGGAACGTAGAGGCTCCCTCCGGTATCGATCCGCTGTGGTTAGCCGACAAGACCGGCGCAGGGCAAAGCGACTGGACCACGCACGTCTACCACAACGACCATCTGTGGACCCCGCAGCGGTTGACGGACTCGGCAGGGCAAGTCACATGGAGCGGCAGGAGCGAAGCGTTTGGGCTGACCACGGCGGTGGTCGACAGCGTGGACAATCCGATGCGGTTTCCGGGGCAGTTTCATGACGGCGAGACTGGATTGAGTGAAAATCTGATGAGGAGTTATTCTGCGGCAACTGGCAGATATGCCCAGATGGATCCTGTCGGTCTGGTCGGCGGAGAGAATATGATGGCATATGGTTTCGCTCAACCAACTCGAATGATTGATGAAACAGGAGAGTGGGCATGGGTGCCCGTCGTGGTTGTTGTGGCGGCGATTTGCGCGAGGGTTGTCACCACGGTAGTTCGCCTTAGGGAACCTCTGTTTTATCCCAGCCCGGCTGGTAGAATTTGTGCATCACCCACATGACAGTCACCCCATGAAGCAGACCACCTTCGACTCTCTGGC